>CAMNUC010000008.1 GCA_946560015.1 uncultured Candidatus Saccharibacteria bacterium
CCAAGCCGCCCCACTGGGCGGCTTTTTCACACAACCTCAATTCTTATACACAGCCAACCCCCAACCAACCCCACTGTGCAAAAAATCCACGTTATAATCTTTACGCTTCCACCGCTTCTTCCGCGAATTGTGAATTATAAAGCTCCGCATAAAATCCATCTTGCGCCAACAACTCTTCGTGCTTCCCTTGCTCCACAATCTGCCCCTCTTTCATCACGAGAATCAAATCCGAGTTCCGAATTGTCGATAACCTGTGCGCAATCACGAACGACGTTCGCCCGTGCGTCAGCTTCGCAAACGCGTCTTGGATCAGCTGCTCCGTCCGCGTATCTACATTTGATGTTGCTTCGTCTAAAATCATCATTGGCGGATTCGCCACCATCGCCCGCGCAATTGTCAGTAGTTGCTTCTCCCCGGCCGAAATATTATCCGAGTCCTCAGAAATCTCCGTCTTATACCCGTGCGGCAAACTCTCAATAAAATGGTGAATACTACTCATCTTGGTTGCTTTCACAATATCCTCGTGTGTCGCTGAAGTATTGCCATAGCGCAAATTCTCCTCAATCGTTCCTGAGAAAAGCCAGGTATCCTGTAACACCATCCCAAACATTTTCCTCACATCTGCCCGCTTCATCTCGCGCGTCGGCACTCCATCAATCGCAATGTAGCCGCTCGTCGGGTCATAAAATCTCATCAAAAGATTAATCATTGTCGTCTTCCCTGCCCCAGTCGGTCCTACAATCGCTACTTGCATGCCTGGCTTAATCTTCACTGAGAAATCCTTAATAATCTCTTTCTCCGGATTGTACGAGAAATCAATATGATGAAACTCCACCTCGCCTTTCACATTTTCTATCACTTGTGCCGGCTCCGCATCCGGCGCTTCTTCTGATTCCTCCAGAAAGCCAAACACACGCTCTGCCGCCGCCATTGTCGACTGAATATTTGAGGTAATTTGCGACACACTCTGAATCGGTTGATTGAACTGGCTCACGTATTGGATAAACGCCTGAATATCGCCAATTGTCATTCTGCCTTTTATCACCATATCACCACCTAGCACACAGATTACCGCATAACTCAAATTTGTTAAAATATGGATAATCGGATATGCCAATGCTGACAAAAACTGCGCCTTCCACCCCGTCTCATAGAGCCGTTGATTGGTTCGCTCAAATTTTGCAATCGAAATCTCCTCGTGTGAATTCGCCTTGATAATCGACTGTCCAGCATAATCTTCCTCAATTGAGTTGTTTAACTCACCTAACGTCACCCGATTCATCCGGTATAACGCTTGTGCCTTCTTGGCCAATTTGCTAATTGACAACAGCGACAATGGCAATATCAGCAGCGCTACCAATGCCAATGGTACCGATATCGTAAGCATCATCACGAAAATTCCAATAATCGTCACCACATCTGACAGCACTTCCGACAAAATCCGCGCTAGCGACCCCGTAATCGCGTCTACATCGTTGTTCATCCGCGACAATGTGTCACCAAACTGATTTTTGTCGAAATAAGAAATCGGCAACCGCGCAATCTTCTCAATAATCTCATTGCGCAATTGTTTCCCGTATTGCTCCGTCGCCACCGACAACGCTACTCCTTGAATATAGTTCAAAATCGCCGATGCCACATACAATATCACTAGCTGAATAATCAAGGAAGTAATTACAGCCCAGTCAATCACTCCTGTCGCCGTAAAACTACTTACCGCTTCAGTTGTGATGCGACCCAAGATCAGCGGTCCAAACAATGCCAGCACCACCGAAACAATTGTCAACACAATCGATACTACAATCAAAATTCGCCACGTCTTCAAATCCTTCAAAAAAGTCCGCAAAGTTTTACCAAAATTCTTTGGTTTTTCGCTACCCACGCTCATTCTAGGCATGATTCCCTCCTCTCTCTTCAGATTTTGTTCCCTTTTCTGCAATCACTGTTATTGTATCAGCCACTTTATCGCCAGCTTTTCTCTTTAATTCCGCTTCAAACTCCTCCTCCGACAGTTGCGACTTCGCAATCTCGCGATATACCTCACAATTATGCAACAGCTCATAATGCGTTCCCTTCCCTGCTACTTTGCCATTGTTCAATACCACAATCTGATCCGCATCTTTAATTGTACTAATCCGCTGCGCCACTATCAGCGTCACCGCCTCTCGCGTCACCGGCTTCAACGCTTGACGCAATTTTACATCGGTTTTCATATCTAGCGCCGAGAACGAATCATCGAAGATATAAATGTCCGGATTTTTCGCCACCGCCCGCGCAATCGATAGCCGCTGCTTCTGCCCGCCCGACACATTGCTACCACCCTGAGCAATATGTGCATCATACTTCTTGTCTAGTTTCTCAATAAATTCTTCCGCTTGCGCTATCTGTGCTGCTTTGTGCATTTGTTCGTCCGTAATTTCCGGCGCTCCAAACTTTATATTTGACGCCACCGTTCCCGCAAACAAAATTCCCTTCTGCGGTACATAGCCAATCCGTCGCATCAAATCATCCTGCGCATAATCCTTAATGCTAATACCATTAATTTTTATTTCACCCTCAGTTGCCTCATAAAACCTCGGCACCAAGTTGATCAAAGTTGACTTCCCCGATCCAGTTGAGCCAATAAACGCCGTCGTCTCCCCCGCTTTCGCCACAAAGCTCACATCCGAAAGCACTTTTTCCTCCGCCTTCAGATACGAAAATCCCACCTTATCAAACTCCACCGACGGTGCGAGGTCTGGCTTACCAACCGTCTTATCCTTCCAAACAATCTTTGTCTTCGTCTCTAGAATCTTATTAATCCGTTTTGCAGATACATTCGCCCGCGGCAAGATCACAAACAACATCGTCAAGAACAAGAAAGACATAATCACCTGAATTGCATACTGCATAAACGCCATCATATTACCAAGATATGCGATATCCTTCGTGATCAACGACACGCCAATCCAAATACACAGAATCGTCGTACCATTAAATACCAAGTTGATTAATGGGTTTTGCAACGACATCACTTTGTTTACCCAGATCGCCAGCCGCGTTAGCTCATCATTAGTTTTATCAAACTTCTTCTGCTCCAGCTTCTCATTATTAAACGCCCGGATCACCCGCAGCCCCGTCAAATTCTCCCGCGTTAGCATCGTAATCTTATCCACCAGCTGCTGGAAGATCTTAAACTTCGGCATCACAATTGCCAAAATCACCACCACTAGCACTAACAGTACTGCCACCGCCAGCGCAATAATCCATGTCATATCTGGCGCCGTCGCCACCGCCTGAACAATCGCCATCACTGCCACCATCGGCGCTCGAAGCAGCATCGTCATGCACATCACTGCCGCCTGCTGCACTTGCCCCACATCGTTTGTCGTTCGTGTAATCAGCGACGCCGTCGAAAAATCTTTCAAATCCGACACCGAAAAACTCAGCACCTGCTTAAACACGTCATTGCGCAAGTCTCGTGCAAATCCCGTCCCTACTATTGCCGCAATCAAGTTCGCCACCACGCCGCCTACAGCCGCGATCGCCGCGAACACCACCATCCGAAGACCCGCATTCCAAACATAATTTAGGTCCCCCGCCACAATTCCCTCGTTCACGATCTGCGCCATAATCGCCGGTAGTTGGATTGCCGACCATACCTGTACTGCAATCGTCATGAACAGAATTATTATCTGCCACCAATAAGATTTTAGATAACGAAGGAGTTTTAGCATGTAGACCATTTTAACGTTAATATTAATTCACGTCAATACCTTAAGCCCAACAACCTCCTTACTTTTAATCCTCTTTTTAGCTCATCTACATTCCATTATTGACAAAAATACGAATCTGTGCTAGTATTATTACTAAGGCCTAACAAGGTCAATTTTGGTGTGGCAAGAGTCCACGCTCGTTCTTTTCAAAAAGGAGGAATTATTCTTGAAGCTACCACGTCATTTCCACAATCTGCTTGAATATTACCGCTGGCTCCGCATTCAAGCCAAGTCCGACTACGTCGACGTCTTTCCTACCACTAGCACCCGCCTCGGCGCCAACTATCTGACCATCCTTTGCCTGATTCTGGGCTGCGCTATGTGCATGTCCAACATCTGCGCCGTCAAAATCTGGCAAATCGGTCCACTGATTCTCGATGGAGGATTTCTGCTCTTCCCCATCACTTATGTCGTCACTGATATCCTTGTCGAAATCTTCTACCGCAAATACGCCAACCGCGTCATCTTTTGGTGCTGCCTTGCCAATGTCGGCTGCTTCTTAGCGCTTCAGCTTACCAAGTATCTCCCCGCCGCGCCAGGAGCCAGCCAGGTCGACATCGCCAGCAGCCTCGGGCTCTCCAGCCGCATCTTCATTGCTAGCGTCATTGCTACCATTGTTAGTTCCCGCGTCAATAACCTCGTCTACGACTGGCTCCGCCCCTACACCAAGAGCCTGCCTGGCACCAGCCTGCGCGCCTGGGCTTCCAGTTTCGTTGCGCACATTCCCGACTCCGCGCTCTTTACAGTGCTCGCCTTCGCCGGCCGCCAGTCTACCGCGCAGGGTCTCTTCCAGCAAGCCGTTACTTCCTACCTCTCCGCCTTTGCCGTCGAGACCCTCTTCATACCCATTACTACCATTGTCGCCGTCTATCTCAAAGTCCAAATCCGCCAAGCTCAATATACCTAATTCCCCTCAGCCCCTCTCCGGAGGGGCTTTTGCTTTTGGAATACGTTCCATCTCACATTTTCGCTTGACAATTCCCCCTGATATTGTGCAATCGTCGACATTTTATGCTATAATAATTACATGAAATTCATCATCGAGAAAACTCTTCCTAACGGTCTCGGTCGCGCCGGCATCATCAAAACCGCCCACGGCGAGATCAAAACCCCCGCTTTTATGTGCGTCGGTACCAATGGCTACGTCCGCTTTGTTCCAGCTGAAGATTTGCACGCTCTCGGCGCCCAGGCTATGCTCTCCAACGGCTACCACCTCCGTCGCCAATCCCCCGAGATTACTAAAGCCGGAGGGTTGGCTGAATGGTCACCAGACCCGTCTGCCACTACCTGGCTCGGCCCCACCCTCACCGACTCCGGTGGCTTCCAAGTCATGTCACTTGGCTCCGGTCTTGGCAAAGTCGTCTCCATGGAAAAAGAACGCCACGTCACCAACACCGCCCACAAAGAACGTCTCGCCCACGTTTCCGAAAAAGGCGTCAGCTTCATTGATCCCTTCGACGGCCAACCCGATTTCATCGGTCCCGAAGAATCCATGCAGATCCAATGTCGCATTGGTGCGGATATCCACATGGCTTTTGACGAGCTCACTTCTCTCGCCGACACCTACGAATATAACATTGAAGCGCTCAACCGCACCGAACGCTGGGCCGAACGTAGCCTCCGCGAACACATCAAGCACCGCGACGACCTCGGCTATCGCCAAAACCTCTACGGCGTCCTTCAGGGCGGACGTTGGGAGGATCTCCGCCGCCGCACTGCTAAAACGCTCGGTCGAATGATAGTTGATGGTGTTCAGTTCGACGGTTTCGGCCTTGGCGGTGCTTTTCTCAAAGAAGATCTCGGCGAAATCCTCCGCTGGTGCAACGAAGAGTTACCCTTCCATAAACCCCGCCACCTTCTCGGTCTCTCTCACCCCGACGACATCTTCATCGGCGCAGAAACTGGCGCCGACACTTTCGACTGTGTTGCCCCCACCCGCGAAGCTCGCCACGGCAAAATTTACACCCGTGATGGTAGCTTAAATCTTCGCAAATTCGCTAACGTCGGCCATGTCCTCGACCCCGGCTGCGACTGCGCTACCTGTCGTGAAGGTTGGACACTGGGCAGTCTTCGCGCTATGTGGCGCTCTGGCGACCCCGAACAAAAACGCAAATATTACCGCCTCGCTTCTATCCATAACCTCCGCTTCATCGTTCGTCTTACCGAAGAAATTCGCGCCGCTATGCTCGAAGATTCTTTCGATCAATACAAACGCGACTTCCTCCACCGCTACTACCACACTTAGCTCACGCACCCACAAAATCTCCCTTATCCTGTCAAACTATGTTATAATAAGCTCAAACGGAGGACTTTCATGTACAAAAAGACAATCGAAGTCGACACCAAAACTTTCGTCAGGTTCTGGCTCGTGATTATGGGCTTTGGTCTAGTCGGCTTGTTCATCTGGAAAGCTTTGACCGGACTCATTATCGTCGGTATTGCTATCTTCCTGGCTATTGCTATTCAGCCCCTTGCTGGCCGCGTCCAACGCCTCCTCAAAAAAGACAATTCCTCCCTCTCTTCTGTCGTCGCCTACGGCATTGTAATTATTATCCTCGGGCTTATTATGTCCGTCATCGTTCCCGTCGTCATTGATGAGTCTGTCCAGTTCGTCCGTCAACTCCCTACTACCTTTGAAAGCACCATCGGTGGCTGGGATGGCATCAATAGTTTCGGTCAGACCCTTGGCATCGACAATCTCCAGGGCGAAATCCTCACCGCCATCAAAAACTTCTCTAACAACTTCGTCGGCGACTTCGGTAATATCCTCGTCTCCAGTGTCGGCGCCATCGCCCAAATCGCCACTAACGTCATTCTCGTCCTCGTTCTCACCCTCCTCTTCGCTATCGAAGGCCCTGCCATTCTTAAGCAGTTCTGGACCACCATCGAAGGCAAGCACAAAAATTCCACTGTCCGCGCCTGGCAGCGTCTCGCTCAACGCATCGCTGGCGTCATCAGTACCTACGTTTCTAAGCAAGTTACCGTCGCCGTGCTCGATGGTTGTGTTGTCGCTGTTGCCATTCTCCTACTCTCACTCATCTGTGGTTTCTCCGGCAGCCTCGCTCTACCGATGGGCTTAATCTCCTTCACTTTCTATCTCATCCCAATGTTTGGCCCCATCATTGGCTGCATCCTCATTAGTGCCCTTCTTCTCTTCAGCTCTCCACTCGCCGCCATTATCTTCATTGTCTTCTATATCATTTACCAACAGATCGAGAACAACTTCATCGCTCCTAAAATCCAAGGGGACGCCCTCAATCTCCCCACCGCCCTTATCCTCACCGCTATCGTCATCGGCATGTATATGTTTGGTCTAGTTGGCGCCATTATCGCCATCCCTATTGCCGGCTGCATCAAAGTTGTCCTCGAAGAGCTCCCCAACCTCCGCGAAGCCGAACGTATCGAACAGCGCGCTAATTAACCAAATCCTCAAAACCTAACCCCCGAGCTTAGCTTTTCCAACTTCCTTACAGGGGTGGTAAAGCCTAAAACCTAAGCTCTGAGCTTAGGTTTTCCTTTTTCTATCATTTTGTGACAGCCAAATTATTCCGCATTCTGCCTGCTATCTATATCCATCAGCTCGCCCAATCTCTCTGCCGTATCAATTCCTTCCTGCAAAGCATAAATCTCTTGCCAAAGCTGCCTTTTCTGCGTCTCCAGCATTGCCTTTCTTTCTTGCAAAGTTCCTTCGCCTTGCTCCGCTAAACGTACATATTTCTTCATCTCTTTTATGCCAAAACCGCACTTTCGCAACATTACCAATATGCCAACCCACTCTAGCTGCTTCTCGCTTAGATAACGATAACCATTCCGCCTCCTGCGTACACCTCGCACTAATCCGCGGTCACAATAATGCCTTACTTCATACACCGACACACCTAGCGCCAAGCCCGCCTGCTTCAAAGTGTAAGTATTTTCTTCCATGCCTTCATTATAGCATAAGTCTACTCGTTATTCACTTATTATTCAGCGTTTTGTACTTAACCACTGATAATTCCTTTGTGAAAATCCGACAGCAATTTAGCATTGCCATTTACTGATTCCAGTATAGCAAAGCATTGTCGTTTTGTCAACCCATAATCTGGCTGGAGTGGCAAGCAATAGGACTATACCGTTCCAGCCAGTACCTGCACCTTTATTGCTGTGGTTTTAGCGAGATGCGTGGTAGAATATAGAACAGGTTGGCAAAGAATGCACGAATACGTACCCGTATGAGTGGTAGGCTAACTTCTTTCTGAATATCCTCGATTGTGACTCCAGCTAGATCACTTAGATAATGCTCGGTGATGGCTTCCGTGGTGTGACCGAGTGCCAACTGAATTTTTCGGGTCGGTAGTCCGAGGAGTTTGAGTTCAGTCGCAAACGAATGTCTCAAATCGTGTGGCACCATATTGTGAAATCCAGCCTTAGCGAATACTGCCTGCATTAGCAATCTGGCTTTTTCTTGACCCAGATGACCAACGTTATTTCTACCTCTCCATAGGTAGCCAGTAATACCCTCTTTTCTAATCCAGCGTTTCAGACGCCGTTTGGTCTTGCGACTAATCATTCCCCACCTTAACCGATGTCCTTTGCCAATGATTTTCACCTTCCTGCCACGAATATCGGAGAGTTTTAGATTGACCATCTCTTCAATTCGTAGTCCACACTCAAACGACATCGTAATCATTAACCATTCTCTGGGATCTGCATATAGTAGGGCTCGTTTAATTTGTTTTCTGGTGAACCAATTTTTGCGTGCCGGTGCCTCTTTCTGAAATGCTATTCTAGAGAGCTTAAGATTCGGCATTTCGATATTCTCTTCTTTTTGCCACTTAAGCATGGCCTTCAGTTGATGGAGATACGTATTGACTGTCCTTGCCGTATTCTTGCGAACCTTTTTGTGCCACTCAACCCACTCATAAATCTGCTGGTTAGTAATATCTTCCAACTGTGTTAACTTGGAATATTTTACAAAGTTATTGACGGCATGGGTTTTATCAAGCATCGTATCGCCTGTATATGCTAGGACTTGTTCGCAGTAATTGTAGAATTCGAAGAGCTGATTATAAATCGGATATCTCGGGCTCGTAATTTTGTCTAATCCATATGTTTTCGACATAAAAATCTCCTCCCCACCCATTAAACTTAATAATGGTATGGGGAGGAGAGAAGTACTACGGTTAAACGTATGCGTGAGATAATACAGTTAACCGTGCATTTCTGGTTGTGCCTTAGCCGCGCCAATAAAGTAAGCAAAATGATTCTCGATTCCAGCATTTTTACGCATAGCGCTTTCATAGAGCTTCCACACCTTATCTTCGCTCATACGATTAAAACACTTGCGTAAGAACCCTAGACTACCATCAGCCACCGGTCCGAATTTTTGCTGCAAATGTTTTGCGTGGTTAAGATTTTGTAATCGCCTTTGTTCATCACTGGCTTTAACGTTAAAGTTCTCTCTGAAAGAGAGTCCGTTAACGTTAACGTTTGGCCTGCTCCCCATATTCTACCTCCATTTTTATCGTATCAAAAACTCTCGCTCTCCGAGTTTCGGATACGTTTAATATAATATTCTGAGCACAACAAACCAGAGCGCGACTTGCTGTGCTCGCACCTAAACTAAGCAAGAGGAATTCCGGAAATAGTAAAATCCCCAAAAGCTTTTGCTTATTTGGGGTTATTTTTACTACCGAATAGTTCCTTAATGGATCTTACTACTATACTAGCAAACCTTTATCATTTTGTCAACCTTCGCTCCATAGATCTTCATAATATTTGTCCATATGTTGTAAAAGGTTGTAAGAATTACCGTATGATGCGTGAGCTTTCCAAGATTGGTAACATTCGTCGATTTTTCTTCGATTAAGTCCTCCTTCATCACGTTTTGCCTTTTTCACCATTCTATATAATTTTTTACGTTCTCGCTTTGCGTTTTTAGGGTCTACGATGCTAATGACTTTTCCAGTATGCGTAAGTCTGTGATAAAAGCCGAGAAACTTCATGGGCTGAGAAACCGGATAAATCTTTGTCTTTTTCGGGTGTAGCTCGAAACCAATTTTCGCAAGTAGTTCTGCAATCTGTGCTTGACACTTTTTCAAATACTCCGAATCGTGGTGAATTAGTATAAAATCATCCATATATCTTATATAATATTTTATTCGGAGTCTCTCCTTAATATAGTGGTCCATATCGTTGAGTAGTGCAGCCCCAGCAATTTGCATTATTTGACTTCCCGGAAAGTACCCTCTGTCGCCCTCAAACTTACAATTAAAAGTTTTTAGTACTAAATCATACACATCAGGTGCTAGATGAGCCTTAAACTCGTTTTCAAGGGCGCTATGAAGCATATTTGGATAGTATCCAGCTATATCACATTGCAATACATAACCGTTCAACTTATGCTTTCTATAGAACCTTTGCAAAAAACAATGCAAGCGATTTCTGGCGAAGTTCGTGCCTTTACCGGTTTGGCAAGCTGCATTATCCCTAACGAACCTCTTAGATAACTCTGGATAAACTACGTTGTCAGTTAAACTCCTTTGAAATACACGATCGCGAAATGCCATACCGAGAACCTCTCGTTTCTTTGGCAGATACACGTAAAATGGCTTAGTCGTTCGAGGATGATAAGACCCAGATTTTAACTCTTCTTCTAGGCGGTTAATTTCGGCAATACCGTTGAGCACAAAATGCGCTACACTGGATTTCCACATTACACCACGCTGGCACTTCAGCATGCTATTATATAGTGCATCAAAACCTATTACATCTTCAATATTTTTCCTCATACTTCTATAGCCTACGTGGCGTGGATAGCGGTTCCATCTCGAAAGATGACCGCATCGCCACGTTATTGTTTAGCCTATATTGGCAAGGCATTCAGCTCCTTGTGTTTCGTGCTAATAGTTGACTCACCCGACGTTATGCGCCTAGGTATTAGTGGTCAATCCGTGAAACACGATCAGGGGCGCACGCATTCGCATTGTTCGCATTGTTGTTGTTAGCGCTGCCGTCCGTATTGGCATTCCACTCGTTGTTGGCATTACCTCGATTTGCGCTACGCAACCAGCAGTTCTGAGCCGAACCCGACCCGTAATTTTAGCCTACAGCCTGCACTATGGTTTATCATAGCGCTTACGGTCAGATTCGCGCCAAGCCCTTATTAGGGTTCGACATTCAGTTGTTTTTCTCCCCCAATCTTTTAGTTTTTTCGTTTCAAAATGGAATAATTTATATGCAAGTTCCATCAAGGCTAACAGGTTGTTGCAATTCAGAATAGCACGAGTTTGCAATTCAGCTCGCCTTTCCAAATGAGCCTTACTCGAAACACGTATATTGTTCGCAGTCCAGCAATCAATATAAATATTTTTTGCTACCGATACAATATCACTAGTTAGTGGAACCCAGTATTTTGGCGGAAACTTTTCCGTATTTTGGGTGATTTGCAAGGTATGTATAGCTAACTTGCGTGCTTTTACGATCACGTCAAGCTGACTCTCTTTGCGCTGATTTACTGGCACACCCATCCTTGCTTATATTGTATCACAAACGTTTTCAGCTCGCAAAGCGAGCGAGGTACTGTCACACCGGCGCAGGTGTGCGCCGGTGATGGGGAGATTAGGCGATGACACAAGCAGGGGCGCACGCATACGCACGGTTCGCAGAGTAGTAGTTAGCGCTGCCGTCCGTAGTGGCAAGCCACTCGTTGTAGGCAGTACCTCGATTTGCGCTACGCAACCAGCAGTACTGAGCCGAACCCGACGGGTTCTTGAAAACACGAACTGGTCGAGCGCCATCATCTGGAGATGCTTTTGTTTTGAAGTACTCCCAAGCCTCACCCTCTATACCGGCTGCAGCAGCATTTGACGCTCCTGGTGTAAAATGGAGCTGTTCGCGAGACGGCAGGAAGAACTTACATTCAATCTCGTCGGTGACACCACCATCTGTAACTGTATTAGTTGAAACATTTACCCTTACATTGGCAATAGCATCTAGTAACGCCGCAGAACAGCCCTTCATATAGCCGTCTTTCGTGCTTGCAATATCAGGGGCATTATCATATTGGTTTTGAGAATTCCACCAATTACCCTTGTCAGCATCTGAATTAAGCCATTGTTGGATGCCAGACTGAGAGTATCGGTTATAGCCGTAATTTTGACGATCGCTCCCTGACCCAGACTTTTCTTTAGCATCAAACTGCACCGCAAAAGGTGTGGCATTCTTGCGTACCAGATAAACACCGGCTTTAACAGTTCCGTCTGCAAGAGTAACATCGCCATAATGAGCGACAACCAAAGGCATGCTATACGATTTACCGGATGCCGTATCTTCCCAAGTATCAGGAATTTCTGTGCCAACTGGGAATGCCGATTGAGCAGTTCCACGTCGCACGGCGTCTCGCAGAGTATGGAAATCCGATGTATATTGCATTGATACACTAAAGCTGTCAGTTACGCCTAGATATTCTGCCGTAATCGTACAATCTCCTGAACCGGCAACAATAGCATCAGTGGTACCATCCTCATTTTCTACTAGTTTTACAACGCTGAGATCCGAGGTTGACCAGTTAACCTTTGCGTCCTTATTGCGAATCTCAACGCAAGCATCTGCAGGAGTTAAATTTTCAATTTCTAGCCGATGAGGCATCTTGCCGTCTGGGAGCCAATCTAAAGTCTGCCCACTGTAGTTTTTGATATTGAAACTCTCCAATGATTTCGTGGCATTTAGGCTTCTAATTTTATCAGCCACCTTGTTAAGCGGTAAATTGCCTTCGATTTCTGCGCCCTTAGAAGTAAGTGCGCCCTTAATATCATTCACGATTGGACGAATTCGAGAAACAGCATTAGTTAGAGGCTTATTTGCATCTGCCATAATTATTCTCCTCCCTCGCCTGAATTTGCCGAACCACCCCCCGAGTCACCAGTTGGGTCATCTGCTGTGTCACCCAAAATACTATTTAGCTCACTCACAGCATCAGTGATATCTGCTTTAACTTTGGCAATTTCGGTCTGTACGAGACTTTTAATCTTCGACCATAGAGTTCCTAGCCCAGTACCATCTAAATATTTTGCCATTATACTTCCTCCTCAATCTTATCGTTATTAAATATTGTGTCGATCTCTTCGTTCGAGACTGGTGCAGTCTCAATATTACTGAGCCGGTCTAGCTCCGTCATTTTTTCGGAGAGCCCTTTGACTTGGTTTTGACTAATCATACATTGCTACCTTTCTTTAGATACTCAATGTCTTTTTGCATCAAGGCGACTGATTTGTCTAGTCCACCCATAGACTTCTCCATGCTGCCCAGTTTTTCCGCATACCCATTGTGAATATCTAACTTACGCTCAATAGACTCCAACCTATCGTTTTGCTTCTGCTCCTTAACTGCGTCCTCGGTCGCTTCGTCCCTACGTCTCTTCTCACTTGTAAGATATGACCCTACGATTGACGCCATGGCCGCTAGCAAGGCGGTTATAATCGCAGACCAATCCATTATTCACCTCCTACGAATTGGATCACATCTCCAGCATAAAGCCCAACGCCAGTCTCAGAGTTCCAGCCGGCATAAACGGTTTGACCTGGTTTATAGTTCTTTGACACCCAGCTCTCAGCATACGCCGTCATCGCCTCGCCCCACTCAGTCTTGCCTTGGCAATATGCCATGATTGCACCTAGAGTGTCGCCCTTTTCGACTTTCCACTCTGAACAATTACGTGCCTGTGGTTCAGGGGTTGGTTCTTCCTTTACTATGTATTCTTTCCATCGATACGCACCAATAAAATTCTTAGTGGAGATGTTGATGATATTCGCGCTAGAACCACCACCTTGGCAACTAGATCCGCCCTGATTCGTGCCAAGAAGTGCAACGTAGCCGTTATTGTAAGACCCTAAAATAATTCCTGTGTGCCCATAAGTGCCGCCACCGAACACAGCAATATCTCCCGGTTGGAGCGACACAGCATCCCAAATTACTTCGTAATCTTCTCCGGCATTAGTTTGCCAGCAGTCCATCATGCCTTTAGCTGCGCCAGTTCCACAAGTCGAAAGTCTACGTCCAGTCATATTTTCTGCTACTGCTGCGCTGGCGTCCCAGCATTGACTGCCGAAGTAGCCATCGACGTCTACGCAGGTATTAATTATGCTATCTTTGATAGTCGTAGGATTTGTGACGTCAATATATCGAAATGCTCCTTTTCCACATTCCTCACCTTCTGGACATTCGTCGATTAAGCCATTGCCGTCAATCATTTCGACCGTCGGAGCATTAAGTACCTCAACGTCACCATCTTCCGTTTCAATTACGGTGGGCACTTGTTCGTCAGAAAGCTCAATAACAGAGTTCCCGGTGGCCTCAATAATCACACCTTCTTCGGTATTTGAAATGTTAATGCCGACCGTACCCCCTACAAGCAATCCGGCTATAAGAGCTACGATGAAGCCAACGATACTTTTCCAGCTTAATTTTGATAAATTGATTTTCGAAGAATAATCACTCATCTTCCTCCTTTTCTAAATTAGTATTTCTTCAATCTCACTAGTGGTTAAAACCTCTAGCTCGCCTTTTTGCCAATAACCATCCAGATTAGTGAAGCCATTACTAACCATTACTGCTTTACCGTCTACCACTAGCCATTCACTATAAAAAGTATCATTATCAGTGTAAAGTGGTACAAGGTAGATATACTTCTCTGCATCTGTTGCAGTCACGTCTATATCATCAGACGATGTGACAAGCTTGCGTTGTAGATGCTGAGAGCTAGCGAGCAAGGCGCGCACATCATTTTCGGTCTGGTAGCCCCTTTCTGTGATTTCTTGCTTAGCAGAGGTAATCAGGTTATTCACCGATTCTTCCGTCTGATATTTGCCGTTGTCTAGATCTGATTGCGTAATCGATGCGTTAATTTTGGCGATTTGCTCAGCTGTCAGGCCTTCCGGAACTACGTTATCTAGACCGGCAAGCTTTTGTTTCTCTTCATTCGTAAAATCATTAGTAGAAAGTCCTTTTCCGTTCTCTTTAGCAACGAAGGCATCCTTAGCGTCGTGCTCATGATAGTATTTAACTGTAGCCTTAACGTCACCGTCGTCTTGATAACCACGTCGTTCTAAGTCCTCCTGAGCTTTGTCATGATAATGCTTGAGGCCGTCTCGGTCAATGTATCTATTAATAGTCTTAGCCATTTTGCACCTCCTCACCGTCTAAAATTGCTACAATCTCTGCTTCGGTTAAAGCTTTAATTTCCACCGGCACGTCTACATCGCCAGCCTTGCTGTGAGTATTAATGAATACTTCTAGTTTCCCACTCGGAATTTTTTCAAGGTTTAGTGTCATAATTTTGCCATCTATACTAAACCCCTCTGTATAGACAAGCCCGTTAATTAAAATATACGGCACTCGTGCTGGGTTGATGCTCTTACCAAGATTAATTTCTCTCGTAGTTCCGTCAATTATGACAGAACAGACACGTCTAGTAATAATTTTTGGTAGTTCACCGGCATCGATAGACTTATCATTATCTAATTTAGCTATTAGATGGTCGTCATCCGTGATTGTGACTTGCTGGATACTAACACCTTGAATACCACGTTTTCCTTCTTTACCTCGATCGCCATCCTTACCTGGCAACCCTCTCGGACCACGGTCTTTCGAATCGACATAAAGCCCAGTAGCACCATCTGCCTGCATTGGACGTCCGTGTATTACGTTGCTCACTCTGCACTCCTTTCCTGTGCCTTAAATTTATCGCCACCGTCAATAACTCGGAAATACCCCATAAACACCGTACGCATCTTACCGGTGTGATTTTCTTCGATAATTCGACAATAATACTTCCTAGTTGGGTTTAGGTTGGTATCTTCTTTTGTGAGTTCAAAAACGATCCTACCCGGCTCGTTACCGTCAGGAATTTTACCCATAATTTCGGCTAGATTATCAGTGTCATCTTCGGGATCTTCCCACGGAGTATCTTTGATGATGAGCCTGTACTCACAATCACTGCAATCCACCCACTCCGAATCGCCCTCTGTAAATCGAAGCACCACCTTGTCGGCTTCGCTACGGGGGATGTCAAGCATCCTCATCCAGCAGAGACGATTCATTTCGTCTCCTTTTTGATTTTGACGACCTTAATATTTTTACTGGGTATTTTTGGTAAATCACCAAGTAAACCATTTACGAAATCTTCACCAGAATCATCTGGATCTTCTTCATCATTGTTGGTTTTAGTATCCTCGGGAGTCTTACCAAGCATATCTTGCAAGGCAAGGGTATGCATCTTAAGTTCAGTTGCCAGCTCCTCCAGCTTCTCCCGGTCTGGCTTGTCTAGTTTTTCATTTTCTGCAAGATCGTAATACTCACTGATCAGATTCGTGACATCGCGTGCAGCACTAGTAATTCTATCGTTAAGGCTGCGATGATCATAGGAACACTCCATCCAGATAACCTACACATCGCCAAATGTTGTTTCTATTATACCACAACCTTAATAAAATGGTAGTAATTTAGGCTATAAATTGGTATAATTATAAGTGATAAGAATACATTTTTGGACAAATCTCAATGTTGAGATAGGGTCAACGTTAAACCCCCAATAACATTGAGGCCTTAAATGTATTCTTATCAAGTACATCAACGTTGGCCCTTTTTTGAAGGGGGAAAGAACTTATGTATATAGAATTCTGGCTTCTTGCAATCGCTATTATAGTTTTTGCGTTCTATATTTATTCAATCAAAGCCGAAGGGCAGCGACAACAGGCGCAACTAGTTTTTGAAAGACAAAGATTATATCGAACGGTTTATAATCTTGCACACTCGCACCTCGAAGAATATGCAAACGCAAAGAAAACTAGTAAAAAGGCTATTGCAGAACGCACTGCTCGCACTATCCTCTTCGTATTATACCCTGGGGATGGGCATGACGAGTGGCTTGAGGACATCAGCGAAATAGGAATAATTTTTCAGGACTTTGTGCCTATGCCACAAACGGACATGAAGCGTCAAGCCGATAGAGATAAACTATACAAAACGGAGCTGGTCCAAGATGACTTGTCTAGCTACCTTATCGCAGTATGGGATCAAGAACTTAACGGGTTAGAGGCATAGTTCATTCTGGCATGAACCTAAGCAAAAACCTGCCTATATGGCAGGTTTTTTTGCGATTTATGACTAGTCAGCTTGTCCGTTTTGGTATTGCTGAATAATACTTGCAGCTTGTTGCAGTTTGTACTGGCGCATTTCTTCGCTATCAAAGGGTTGCGGGACATAGGCTTTACCAATATTTTCTGCCTCCTTCGTAGAGATATTAGCGCCTGACAGCATATAACCGATTTGAGTCGCTAGACTTTTTGCTGTTGACTCATATTGGTTTCCGCCTATCGTTGCGATGTTGCCAATTACTGGTATACCGGAAAGATTATACCCAATATCTGGTGTCAACCCTGCGAGTTGCGTAAGGGATGTTGCAGCAGCATTGGCGCGTTGCTGAGTGGCACTTAGTTTCTCTGGTTCTTTTTGTTTAGTATCAGTTTCAAACATAGATTGAGCCGTCTTGTACAGTTGAGCAACTTGACTAAGCGCTTTATAATCCCCAGCCTGCATGGCAAGCTCTGCTACCTGTTCGAGCTGTGACATAATATTTTGTGCACGATTTTGTTGACGCAGGGTTGCAATATTGCCAACTGTGCCAGTTGCACCATTTTGCTGAGCTGACTGTAGGGTTTGATAGATTTGCCCTAGTTCGTTATACGAAGCCATATCGTTCGCTTCGTATGCCCGTTTAAGTGCCACTTCGGTATCTTCAAGGGTAACCAGCCTACCGTCCTCAAGCTGAAATCTTGGTGCATTCTGAGCTTGCTGCTGGGCTGCGAGATATGCTTGCTGTGCCGAGGTCTGTTCCTGTACTTTCTGCTGGTTCAGCGTGTCGTCCCCCTCAATTAAGCCTGTTTCGCGACCAAGCACATTTGTGACTTGATTTGGTAGAGGCAAGGATTGTGTCGTTGAGGTATTTGCCGTAGTGTTTGGCGTATCACTCCCAAGCTTACCGGCTAAAGTATTCACTCCTCCACCTAATACTGCTAACCCAGCGTTAATTGGACGCTGCAGGGCTGCGCTAGTAAATTGTTTAATCCCACCTCCGAAGCCCCTGCCCATCTGGAAGGCTGCGCCATTTTCTGCGTTGGCACTCAACTGGCTTACCTTTGACACGTCCACAAAGTCTTTCTTAAAGCTCCTAAAGGCTTGAATTGTGCGTGGCTCAGCATCAAGACTATCAGCCAGTTTACTATAGGCTTTAGCGATATCGCTATTGCCGTTCTGTGTGGCTTGTGCAGCACGACCGCGCATTTCTATGATTGCCGTATCAAACATATCGTTAACATTCGACTGAGGGATTGAGCTATATGATAAGTCGTCCAGCCTATTTGCAACCTCAGTATAAATCTTCGCCGTAGCACTATCTTTGGGGGATGCACCAATGATGCCTTTACCCCTCGCATCGGCTGCGATACTCTTGAATCTATTGGCAATAGTAATTGTATCAGTACTACCGTTATTAATATCTTTCTTAAGATTTTTAACGAACTGTTCACGGTTACTAAATGTGTTCGAGTCTGCATATTTGTCCACGATTTTATCCACGTCAGCAAGCAGTTCTGAAGTATCAACACGACGCACGGAGCCATCTTCCGTAGCCGACAAAGCAACCCTTTGTATATTATCCATCAATGAGTTTTCGCCACCAGTTAACTCTTTAGCTAGTGCTGCTTGAGTTTCCATATTTGTAATGCCGGTTTTCTTGCGTACGTTCTCGACTACCTCACCAGAGGAATTGATGCCGAGTTTTCTAGTTGAGGCACGTGTAACGTTGGTTTGTGCACCCTCTAGACTATTACCAAAACGTTCTAGCCCATCTGCGACCATACTTCGTTTCGTACGATTAGCTAATTCCGACTCACCATACATCAGGTCACTATTGACAGATTTATTTTGCTGTGATATATTAGAACTATCACCTTGAAGAGCAGAAGCCCCCGCTGCCAAGCCGTCACTCTCTAGAGTATCGGTAGCATGATGGACAAGGGACCCATCCAAGGTGTTTTTTGCTTCTCTATAAGTTTTTCCGCTGCTGACAGGATAGGTACTTCGCAAATCAAGGCTACCATCTTCGGCCAATCCAATATGTGCAATATCGAGCTTTTTACTACCTTCGTTCGCTGATGCCATAGTCGCATTACCACCCTCTGATAAGTTAGGGAGAACCGTGCCATTTTGTGTAGCATTTCGCATCGTCTGACGTACTTCTTTGGCAGACATGCCGCCATTCTGAATTCTGCGCTGATTGAGGTGTTGAGCGCCTTCCGGAGTTAAATATAGCTTTCCGTCCTGCGCCCTAATTGCGCCAAGAGCATCTGGGTTAGTATCGAGGTCAATTCCGGCATTTTTGTATGCCTGTGAGATATTATTCATCGTGTCCTGCGACACTTCACCAAGATAAACCGGTTCCGTGACTTTACTTGGATTATTGATAGCACTTTGAAAACTGTGATTTTGCTCTGCTGTCCAAAGTTTGTTTATCGCCTTATTGCCGACTTTCTGAGCCATATTCATCACTCCGCCACTAACTGCACCACCAAGTGCTCCATCAGCAGCCGTGCTGAGCGCTGTTCCTAATATGTCTCCACCGTTTAGGGCTGCCATTGTTCCACCACCAATCGCACCGCCTACTGCGCCTGAGACTGCGCCACGTCCAATGGCGCTATTTGTGATTTTATTATTCAGCAATTTATTGGTTGAATTATTCATCTTATTGCCAAGACCAGCCGTAGCCGCACCAGACAAACCACCAACCAGCATTCGTTTTCCAGCATTTTCAGTATTCCAGTTTTCACCGTTCGCCTCTAGCTCATCAGCAAAGCCTCCTGCCATACCTTGCAATGCGTTCGTCATTACTGCCCCAGCCCCCTTACTTAGAGCTGTGCTTGTACCACCAGTACCAAGCATTAGAGCCAGGTCCGACAGACTAGTCGCTGATTTTAGGGCTTGACCCGAAGATTTAAGTTGCGCATCCCTGGCATTATCTGCTCCAGTCATAAACATCTGCCATTTTGCTGTTTCTGAGTCATTCCCGCCTTTATAATTACCAGCAATCATTGCTCCAAGGTCACGTACCCCAGCTACACCAGACCCGAGCATATTCACAATGCCTTTTCCAAGCCCTCCAACCCAATCTGCTAATACTCCCATGTTTTCCTCCGATTACTATTTCTTATTACGGTTTGCGATTACTTGCGCCATTACCTTTGGATCCGTCGCAAGTAAACTTTGTAGCGAAGGGTTGCCACCTTGCCCACTGCCAAAGTTATAGACGGCTCTACCTTTAGCATCAAGAACGTATGCCGGTTCGGCTTTCTTCTCTGTCTGATAATAGTTTCTGGAATTACCTTGGCTTTGAGATGCGAGAACTTTATTAAGATACCCTTGTAGCGAGTTAGTTTGCGCCGATGCAGCTGCCCTACTAGCGGCTCGGCTTTTCTCGTTTTCGGCAAGTTGTTGTGCCCATTTTTCTTTGTCCCAA
Organism: uncultured Candidatus Saccharibacteria bacterium; assembly: GCA_946560015.1. Lineage (GTDB taxonomy): Bacteria > Patescibacteriota > Saccharimonadia > Saccharimonadales > Saccharimonadaceae > Nanosyncoccus. The sequence continues at coordinate 20,305 of CAMNUC010000008.1, forward strand.
GCCAGATTTTGATTGAATTGGTCTTTTTGCCAAGCAAGGTTCTGATCGAACTGATCCCAAGAATCATAGCGAGAAAGTGCCGACGTATTCGCCTGCGTCAAGAGATTAGCCAACTGTGAGCTAAGGCTAAGTCTCTGATTCTCGGATCGCTGTCGTGCCTCCGATAGGGCTTGTGATTGGTTAGTCTGCAGTTGTGTTTGAGCAGGTACGAAAGTATCACGATAGTAATTTCGGTTTGCGATATTGGCTTTCCCACCAAAAGAGCCACCCGACCCAGCCGCCTGTATTGAAGCATTTGAGGCAGCCGTCTGGCGTTGATTATCAAGAGTCTGCTGTTGGACGGCAAACTGTTTGTTGATATTCGCTTCGGTTTCAGCAAGCTGTCCAGATAGAGCATCAATCTGACTTTGAATAGCTTGCCTCGCCGGTTCATATGACTTGGTAGTTTCTGCTACAAAGTCACTGAGAGTTCGAGCCATGCATTACCATAACACATCGCCAAATGTTACTTTGATTATACTATATTTCGTACCATATTGCTACTGTTTTTCTTCCAGTGCCTCAATCTCTGCGATTTTACTATTCAATCCTGCCGTATTAATGGCCTCCATGCCCTCGGCTGATGCTACTATATTAAACAGGTCTCGCACAATTTTGAGTGCCTCAACCGTTTTTTCGAAGAGCTTCTGCGTCTTTTCTAGCTCTTCATTGATCGTCTCTGAGTAGAAAATAAAATCGTTTCGATTCGGTTTTGACGTACTAAGCGCCCTTACTACATCGACACCCTCACGTGAAACAGCAACGACATATTTTTTGCTACCGTCTGAAACTTTGCCAATCAACACCCTTGCCGTTGCATGGTCAGTATCGTATAGTACCTGCGTTGTAGTGCGTTGGTTGAAAGCTCGACTGACTTTGCCGAAGTTTGCGTTGAGACTACGACAAAGTTGCGCTAGTCCTCCAGCACTGCTCATTGGTGGAAAATCAATTTTTTGGGTTGCCATTATCTAATCCTCTGAGTCTGAATTGTTACTGTATGAGACTTGAGAGTGACTGGCTCAAAAGCAGCATAGTGCTGATACCTCAGTTGACATCGTCGAAAACGCCCGTGGATCTTTGTGGTGGTCGCAAGTTTATTCTCCATAGATTCGTGTACGGTTGCACCATTTGGGTAATCCCACACATCTTGCCCTCTCCAGATAAAACGATTTTTAAGGTTAATCGAGAATGCATATTTAACATCATCATTCAAATCAAGCGCATAACCACAACTAACAGAGTAGCCCTCGTTGGTCGTAGAAAACTCTGGTCGCCACTTCATGATACGCTTATACTGGCTCGGTGTACCGTAATGAAGGTACGCTGTCCGAAGTTCAAACTGGAGTGGCGCACCCATATCGTCATGCTTATTTTCAACAGTCTCAGCTAGCATTAATAATCCCATACGGCTATGACCGCAGATAAAGCGCCTAGAGGGGCTTTTACGTGCGAACATGGCACTGATATACATATTTGTATCAAAACTCTCCCAGAGGCTTAATTTGAGGTTATAAACGAGACATTTTCCGGGATGCTCCATATTGCTATCTGGGCATAGCACATAAAGCCGGTTGCCGTGAATCTCCAACTTGATTTGTTCTTTATTTTCAATACTATCGTAGATGTTCTGAATCTTATTTTTTGTAAGAGAGACTTCAGTATAGCCGTCAAACTGAAAAATTCCATCATTGTTTGCAAAGTATGTGTAATCTGTGCCAACTACTACCGACTCTTGGCTAAAAGTGCCACCATTCGCAGCGCAGGCTGCTTGGTTCCACGATTCGACGGTATCCATTAGGAGTTGATATTTGTGCCGTCTAGTCTGGATATAGAGCATTCCACCCATATTGAAGATGGCAGTAAGTGGGTCGCCGGTATTAATCGATGGGAAGTTCTGCCTAAAGTCTCGGTCGAACTTATCAAACGAGTTAATCACATTGTCTTTATGATTAAAGCCGTACGGATACGTCCAAATTGCCTGCGTATTAGTCTCTTTATCAAAATAAAGTAAATTATCCTGCGTGCCATTGATAATATTCGATACCTTAATCTCTAAATCTGTACCGGTTGCAAGATCGATGGTTTTAATTTCTTTAGCCTCCCAACCGATAGAACCAGTTAGGTCAGTAGGATTCAACGTCATCGGTGAGCCACCAAAAGCACAGCGCACGGTACTAGCCTCTTGACTGTAGCGCACTGGTCGTCCGTCCGTTTTAATTTGGGTGAGTTCAGTAATTTCGCCGGCCTTATTCATCCGGTACATTGTCTCTTTGCCAGAGGTATCACCATCTTTCGCAAAGGTAAAAACAATCGACTCATCTGTTTCTGTGCCGGTTGTATCGCTGAGATTCGCTTCAAAGATACTTGTAATCTTGCCCTTGGTAGCCGAGGACATCTTACAAAGTAGTTTTCCTTGGAGTGATCCTACACGATAAGCTCTTTTGCCGCCTCTTTGTTGTTTAATCTCTACCCAGACGCTAGAGGTATTGGTTTCTGGGGCTTGCATGAATACTAAATCGATATCTTTCGCTGTCGTGCCGACTAATGCTGGATCAACACAGGTGGTTGCCAGAATCTGCTGGGAGTTCTTCGATGGCTTAAGATTAACCTGCATGACTCCGTATTCGTTGTCGTCTGCCGAAATTCGAAGTCTGATCCCGTAGAATACATTACTGACAGTACCAGTATGTTTGATTTCGCAATCTACGGTATTTTCTAACTCAGAAATCAACGACATACCATAAGTATCATCTTCGCCAAGTTCTGACAAATTATCGTAAATTATGGCTTCGCCAATCGGCTTAGACAGCTGCGATAATCCTTTTCTAGTTTTATATTCGCCCATCCGGTCAAATCTCGCATCTTGTGCGAGACTTAGCTCGCTCGCGTCAATCGTGTCGTTTGGCGCATAAGTATTGATGCCCTTGGCAAAATTCACGGTCACTGGCGAACTTTTGGTCGTCGTAATATTTGGAACGGTTCGATTCGGTTGAAATCTCGATTTTCTCATTCTGCTAACTCCCTATATGCCGTAATGGCAATCGTGAACGGCTTTGCATTGCTTGCTGTCTGACACAATAACGCAGTTTCATATTCTGCACCAGCTCGTCTTGTTGTTGTTGCAGAACAGCAGCATAATCATAATTTCCGTCGGCACGCTCAATGCGCAACAATGCGCCTAGCACAAGAATCTCTTTGAATTCATATGGTATATATGGCTCGTCATCCTCACTTTGCATTAACCGAGGCTTAGCAATGTAGAACAATTTGACTGATTGTGGCCGCTCTGGGTTACTTGAGTGAATATAAAGACGGTCGGAAAAGGTTGTGTATTCTTCCGAATGCGAGCTGGCAAAATACTGCTTATATGGAACGTACTCCATTTCTGACTTACCCACAAAAAGCTGAACCACCACCTGAAAGTCGAGTGGCAAGGTTAGCTCACCTCGACCGATTTCCTCGTATTCAAAGATTTTCTCTAAGAATGGATACTTATCCTCGCCTAGCACCTCGCATTGTGCGTCATTTAGATAGGTGAGGATGTCCTCGTTGGGATATTCCTCATCATTACACCTGCGTTTGATTTCTCGAATTAGTCCGGCACACGTATATTTCGGCATCTACTTTTGCCCTACACATCGCCAAATGTTAATCTCATTATACCACAGAACCCATACAAAAAGACCCCCATAGGAGGTCTTTTTGTGCTTCGTGATGGCTAGGACTCGCTACCGCCCTCATTGCCACTATTACCCTCATCGCTATTGTTACCCGTAGCGAGTTTCGATTTTTCAGCAATAATAGCCACGCCATATTTCTTTGCTTCAAGCACGAACGCATCGTAAATAAAGCGACCAGCAAGCACGGTGCCATCGACGTTCTCAGAGTTGGTAATCTTACGAATGCTCGTAACTTGGTTCGCACCAAGAATCGCCTTCTTGTGCCACATGATCGAATGTACTCCTTCTGGGAAGTAGGAAGAAGGCACAACCTTTACAGGCACTCCATCCAGCATACCAACGTACCCCTTCTCGACAATTTTATTGCCGTATGCATCGGTATGTGCAGTAAGTACGATTTCCGATTTGACCAGTTTGTACATCTTGGTGGTAATATACAACACACGACCATCCTCTGGCATTTCGTGTTCACCAAGGAATACGCCAAGGTCAAGCACTTTATCGTAAGCCTTGGATGTACCATACTCAACAATCTGACCATTCGCAATCGCACCAGCAACGGCTTTAGCAAAGCGATTTTTATCGATCGCAGGCGTGACCTGTTCGTCCATTTGTGCTCGCAGGACAGTTCCTGCCTGCTTTGCCTGCATCTGCTGCTCGTTATTCCCACGGTCAATCGCAATTTTGAAGGATTTATCATTCTTCAAAATGTAAGTGCCGAGAGTATCTTGTAGCTCTTGATTGCCACCATAGCGATCGCCAGTAGAAGTACGATCATAGTCCGACAGGGCGACGGTCGTTGGGGTGAGTACGTGAATGGTATCCACGCCATCGAAGTCGTAGTCTTTATTGACGTCGTTGTCCGTGTACGAACCGTGTTTAATGATCAGATCGAGTTTACTCGAATATTTAGAAGCTAAATTAACAGCCATTTGAAGTCCTGCATATCGCCAACTTCTTTAACTGGTTAAAGTAAATCTCCAGCTAGTCCTTCCTCAAACGGATCTCGCTCATTACCAGCAAACTGTGCAGAGTTAGTGGCAAGCGCATTCGGACGTTTAGCAGTTTGCCGTGCAGCCATTTCCTTCTTAACCTCTTCTCGCATCTGCTCCTTGATAGTATCTACCTTGGAAGCATTGCAACCGGACGCATTGTAGGCATCGTCTAAGGTAAGTGCGCCGTTTTGCACGAGGTGAATACGCAAAAGAGGTTCTCCAGTGACTGGATTCTTGCCAACTGGCACACGTAGCCAATCTAGCATCTTCTGCGTTTCTTCAGGAGTGAGGTTTTTCTCCTTTTCCCAAGTCGCAACTTGCTCTTGGAATTGCTTGACTGCCTGTTCTGGGTTAGCATTCGGAGTGCTTGTCTGATTTTGTTCAGGGCTATTACCGTCTACACCTTGTGAGGCGAGTTTTGCACGAAGCTCGGCGAGTTCCTGAGTTCCTCGCTTATATTGCCTCTCGGAATTGTAAGTCATCTTGCCTAGCTTGAGGAGGGTTGCCTTTTGTTCCTCCGGCATATTATCGAGCTTGATGCCTTTACTATTTAGAAAATGCTCGAGAGCAGCGTCATCAACTTGTGAGCCATCGACAGAATCTTCTACTTGATTTACCTCAGGCTCGGCCTCAGACTGCCCGTCATTTTCTAAATTTTCCGTTTGTTCATTGGGTTGTTCTGGCGATAGTCCCAACTCTTGAGTTTGTTCGGTTGTAGAATCCGAAGCTCCAAAGTCGAGTTCATCGTTTGTAGTTTGTCCATCCATGAACTTTCTCCTTTTTGGTTAATATTATTAAAGCTGTGGCTAAAACTAGCCTGGATTCCCGACACCTTCGTTTTTTGGCGATATGGCTGCCCTTGCAGCATTATTTTTACAAATAATAAGGCGTCGGGACTAAATCCCCTGATTCACCTTTTTCTCCTTCTCTTTATTCTTGTTACTCATCTGAGCTTGCACATGGTGTGCACGCAAATAAGTTAGAACATCTTCTATGCCCTTTGCTTGGCTCATACAGGCAACAATACGTTCATTCGGTAAGACTGTCTGGCTAGATGCTTGCATTGCCTCACCGATCTTTTCGTCTCGTAGATTTTCGATTGCTCCAACAATCTCTTTACCAAGCGCAGACTTGAAGAACTTCTTCCATTGTTCGCTACTTACGGTCGTTTTCATTGCAATTTGTCTCCATTATTAATAATTTGTGACTCAACTATTGGCTCTTCAATGTCTACTCCTGCTGGCAAAGCCATTTCTGGCACGGTTGGTTCGGGCTGAGTTGTCATTTCTACGATTTGTTCCGTGCTCATATCGACCAGGATCTTCGGCAAACAATATTCTTTTACCTTAGCAAGGTTATTGGTCGGATCAGCAATCAACATCTTGTATGCCTGCATATATGCCTCACGTTTTTCGGCTTCCTCAAGTTTTCTCTGAATATCAAGGGTCACCATCGGTGAATACTCGCCAAGGAACTTTCGTGGGTTAATTTCTTGAAAGCTCACATTAGCATCTTCGGCTGTGCGCACCCACATACTTTCAGGTGCATAGAGTTGTACTAGTTTAAGAACGATGGATGCCTCTTGTGCGAAGAAATCATTAGCAAGAGTCTGCGCCTTTTCTTGAATTCGAGTATCAGCATTACCCATCAGAGCCTTAATCTCGGTAGCCGTAGTCGTATCAGTTGCCGAAACACCCTTGGAAATTTGCGATACGGAAATCGCCTCACGGATTTCATCTTTCGTGTTAAGGCGTTCATTAAAGATATTATTCGGAATAGTTGGTGGGGTATTCCATTCCATTGCACCTTTAGGTACCGGATAGATTTTACCCGGGAATGGGTCAAGGTCATCAATGCTAGATGCGAACTTCGGGTCGATAGTTTTTTCTGGGAACACTGAGAACAAACCAGCTTCAATGTTAAGTTCGGTAAGCTCGTTGAGTAATTCCTGTAAGTCAGCGATAATCTCCACGTCGCCACTGCCGTAAGGTAAGCTAATATCGCGGTAAATGCGTCCATGAGCGAACGGCAATAACCCAGCTGATGTTTCGTCGAAGCTTTCATCAAATTCGCCGACAACCTCACCTTGGAATTCCCCAATATCTTCTCCAGTGGATTGCAGCGTGAGTGATCGGTCAGAATTCCACCTCGCCAATTCTTGCTCGTAAGCCATCTTAGCGAGTTCATGCTCAGCCTTACGCTGCTCAAACTGCGCTTTTGCCACGGCATAGTGTGGATTCTCACGATACTCGATTAGTACCGACCTGCCGGCAATTACAGCGACTTCTTTGCGTGTCCAGATTTCGATAATCTCAATACGGTTATTATCTGTTGTATTTGTACTACCAAGCGAAGCCTCCTTGCGCTGCTTATCAAATTCACTACCAGTTGACTTACCACTACCAACTGTGACTTTATCTAGATTAGTATAGCGTGGAACTTCTTTGCCGGCTTTTACATCGTAAATCTTTGCTTCCTTGAGCGCTTTTAGGGAAGTTTCGAATCTGCGACCTACATATTCACAATCTTCTAATCCATGAGAATTTGGATCGATAACCATATCGCGAATTGGGACGTTGATTTTATGGACGTAGCCACCATTTTTGTTATTAACATATTCATAGTAGGACACCATATTCCCAGTTATAATGCCTTGTCGGCCATTGTCTTTGTTTTTCTGTACCCAACCATCCTGACGTGCAAAATCAGCATAAAGCTCATTGAGGACTTTGGTGTCTTGTTCCTGATCTCTGTAATTAGGCGTATAGTTAACAGAGGGGTTAGAGTTGAAAAGCGAGGCGACGATAGTATCAACAGATGAGCGCACCATTGGCACGAAAACCGACACTACACCATCGTGGCTCCGGTGCACACGTTTGTTTTGATACAATTTGAAGTATTCGTCCCACTGCGTATGGTAGTTGCTGGAAGCATACTTCCAAGAATTATCAAACATCCGAAGAAAACGACGTAGTCGTTCATCTTCGCTTGTTTTTGATTGTTTTTCTTGGTTAGACAAAACTTTCCAAGCACATCGCCAAATGTTATTTTAAGTATAGCACAAGCGTCATAAAAATCAACTACCACGATGAAACATTTTTGGTGTGTAGGTTTTAATTCTGATACTAGTTGATAAAGAGATCTGTTCAGAATATGCAATCATGGCATAGATAAAAGCTGACGAACCGTGCGAAGCCCAGTCGTGAGCCGGTTTTGTGCGCAAAATCTTATTACGTTCGTCGTACTCATAATGATATGCTCTGAGGCATTCTAAGCCCCTCTGACAACGCTCTGCGTCAAATTGGCATATAGATAGCTTCGGACGTGCTAGCATATCAATATCGCCCTGTTCCGGCTGAAATTTAGTGGGTCTTAGTACTTCCACGTTCGTAATACTGTTTTCAGCAAAGAATTCTACCCGAGTCTTGCCATAAATGAGCTCTTTATGTTTAGCATCATGCGGCAAGAAATGCATGGTATAGTTATACGGTTTGCCATGAATCAAAGAAGTATAATGCCCTAAATCTTCTCCAGAGTTTTCATAATAATCAATAAAGCGAAGATTACCTTGCAGGACTTGGAAAAACCAAATCGCCGTAGAATCGCCAATACCCAAATCCCAAGCCGTATAAACTCCAGCTGACCCATCGTAGGGAAAACTACCGATCCTACCATCCTCACGTGCCTGTGCGAGTTGTTTACCAAATACCGAGCCAGTTCGAGCTGTCAATGGCTCACCAAGCCAAACATGTTCGAATAGCTCTGGATTCTCAATACGCATTCTCTCTCGTTCGAGAATTACCTCATCGCTCAGTAGTTCCTCAATAGCATCGGAATTAACTTTGGCAACGTAAGTTCTCTCATCTGGATTTGCCACTATGCGTTCCCATACTGGGTCATTTTCTGTCAACCTATTCATCGTATAGATTATCTGACTACCCGGTTTACGAATAGTCGGAATTAGCGTGTCTAGGCTATCCATACTTACAGACTGCGCCTCCTCGATCCATACCCAATCAAGACCCTCAAATGATTTGATAGTTTGAGGGTTATTATGTAACCCCTTGAAATAAATTTCTGAGCCAGTCTTTTTGTTTGTGATAATATCCTTTTGAACTTCCCAATCGGTAAAACTATATTTGTTGATAAGGTCACGGAATAACTGGTGTACGGATTCCCTAATTGAGTTCTGAATTTCACGACAACATAATCCACGCTCACGCTTTTGACTACCAGACACTATTTTGGCAAGTGCTGTCTGTGTAGACTTGCCACTTGAACGCCCACCGTAGTAGACCATATGTCGCCACGGTTTAGATGGGCGAAATAGCTCAACAAACGGTTCCGGTACAGATAGTTCTAAAACCCTACCTTCTTCCATAAATCTTACTTCCTTTCTGTTGGTTACAATCAAAGTGGGCTAGTTGGCAATTTTCTATTGTTGTTTGACCACCTTTGGCTATTGGAATAATATGATCAACGGTGCAGTCTTTCATGTTTTTAATAGGCTCGCCACAGATTCCACAGATTGCGCCCTTAGAATTAATCAGCTGCCGTTTAATGAACTGCAGTTTTGCTCGTTCTTGCCGGTTTTGGCTACGGCGAAAGTTATTTACCCTTCTTTGACGTTTCATCTGTATTGTCCTTTTTTCTTGTATCAGCAAACGTGATTTCGATACCTTTAATTTCGCCCCCAAGATTTAGGTCGGCTTGAAGCTTAGGCCGACCAAATATACGATCCAGTATCATTTCTAGCGCAGCCATACCGTTTTTGCCAGTTAGAGAATCAATGGCGATTTGAAAAACAAAACCATACTCGCCAAGCGCATCCTCTTTCTCTTTCTCCCTGAGAAATCGTATTGCCTCTGTACGATTTGGCAGACGAATCGCAGAGAATAATACCTCATAAATTCTAGTCTGCGCATCTTCGGGAATGCTTTTAATGATGTTTTCGAGTTTCTTCTTGCGACCATTGTTCTCTGGCTGATAATCACTTGAAAATCTTTTCCCAACTGGTGGCATATTCTTAATCTTTGCCCCGTTTTTGCCTCGTTTTCGTGAGTTTTTCTTGCCCATTTCTTTCTCCTTTTTTTATAAAGCCATCTTTGCATCCACACTAAAGCCGCCCTCCAGCGATACGCAAGGTATCCCATAAGCAATCGCAACTTCACGCTCGAGCCGACAGCTTCTAAACTCTCTCCAGTCACCAGCCATGACTACTAGATCACTATTCGCCATTATTGCTATATCCTTAGAAAGCCTTTCGAGTGAGTTGCTCGTCGCTTCATCACCGGCAAATGATCCAATATGACTATTTGTGATAATGATTTCTTTTGCAGACGCTTTTTTGATTAAATCAAGAATTCCCCCAAGCCATATCCCAGCAAGCCTATCACTATCAGTTTGGCCTTTAACGGGATGAATGGCGAGAATTTTTATCTCTTCCTTCCGCTTGCGTTTTTCGTGAATCTTTGGCGACTCTTCACATTCGTACATGTTGTAGCTCCTTTGCATACTCCCAACTTTGATTTTTAGTATCTACTATGGCGAATTTGCGTTCGCCGATAGGCATGCCATCTTGGTAAGTAGAGAAAACATCGGCAGAAAGCAAATTATCAACGAAAGTAATTTCCTTCATTGGCGTATGACCGACTACCTGCATTATTTTCTCGGCTTTATACATTTCTTCCTGTCTGCCCCATCTATCTTGTGGTCTAGCCCAAACTGGGGAGTTTTCTTCCCATAATGCGTGGATATTGGCATCGTTACAGAGGTTAAAAATGAAGTTGTCATCGTCTATCCATGGCGTACCATCCTTGCATTTGTTTGTACCAACCAACTTCAGAGCATAATCTTCCGTCACTCCAGCGTGCGAAAACCAGACATCATCAACTCGTTGGATAACGCCCATCGGAGGGTTATGATCTGAGGAGCGAC
>CAMNUC010000009.1 GCA_946560015.1 uncultured Candidatus Saccharibacteria bacterium
GCATCTAGCCCTCCTTGGTTTGGTTTTGGATTAATTAATCACCCTATGGAGTGCCGAAGTTTTATTTATATTGCGTCACCGATATAAATAAAAACGGCACCGTAGGGTGCTTTACTCCCATTGACTAGATAATGGTTTACTTTGCAGTATCGCCCTCTAATCGACTACGATGCCGTTTCTAAGGGTAATAATCTTCTGCAAATAAACGCTATATGCAAAACGATATCTATTTTCAATGTGAGTAAAGCTAGCTTTATTGTAGCATAGTTTTTGTGGTTTGTGTGCAATTTTTGTGGGGTGCGCGATAAGACGCTGCTGAAAAGCGTGGATTTTGCGCGAGGAAGAGGGGTTATTCGGGGTGTTGAGTTTTCGACCTGCATGTCGAAAACTTTGACCCTCTCACCTCTGTTAGAGCAAAAAAGTTTCTGACACGCGTGTCGAAAACTTTATGAAAGGTTTAGCGGAATTTTGAGCTCTGGTGGTATAATGATGAGTATGACGATGGGAGACGTGGTTGATATTATAGTGCTAGTAGTGCTGTATTTCACGGTGTTTTATCAGAAATGGCGCGTGAAGAGTAGGGATGTATTCTTGGTAAATACTTTGCTGTATATTTATTTGGGTTTTGTGTTGTATTTTACATTGATGCCGATTATCACATCATTGCCGTTTATTTTTAATCACCAGTATGTGCCGATGAATTTTGTGCCGTTCGTGGATGTGGCAGCAGGAAGAGGTGATTATGCGCGGCAGGTAATTTTGAACGTGGTGATGACGATGCCGTTTGGCATACTGTTGCCGTTGACTGAGCGGCATCCGAAGTTTTGGCGGACAGTAGGATGGACTCTGTTGCTGAGCTTAGCGATCGAGCTAGTGCAGCCGCTGATAAGTAATTTGCGAACATCGGATATTACGGACGTGATAACGAATGTGCTAGGTGGGGCGATTGGCTATGGAGTGTATGTGGTGTTGAAACCTATGATAGATAAAGTACTGGATCGAATATCGCGGCGGGTTAAAAGTAAAAATGATATAATTAAGTAGAGATAAATTATAAAATTTTCTACATAAAAGGAGATAAAGTTAATGAATTTCTTAGTAACGTTATTGATCGGGGCAGCTGCAGGGGTAATAGATGTTCTGCCGATGATAAAAATGAAGGTTGATAAGTATTCTTGCGTGTCGGCATTTGTGTATTATTTGATACTGCCATTTGTCATTTTTGGGATTGACTGGTTTGGAGCTGATCTGTGGTGGTTAAGAGGCGGAGCAGTTGCGCTGCTGTTGGCAATCCCCGTGATTATTTTGGTGGCTAAAGACGATAAGAAAAGCCCGATAGCAATGACAATTATGTCTGTTGTTCTGGGGAGTATTATTGGCGTTGTGGGGCATTTCTTGGAATTGATGTAATTAACTTGGTAGGATGAAAAACCGCCGCGGGTTGCGGCGGTTTTGTGTTGGTGGGTAGCTGGCTAGGCTCCTAGCAGGGCTTAATCTTTGCATGGGTCGCGCTGAAGAAATATACCAATTATGGTAATGATGGTACATTTTGCCATCCTGTGCTGAGGGTTGCGCGGCGGATAATGCGTGTGGTGCAACATGACCGAGAAGCTTTCTCGATGCGGTTCAAGGCGGTTTCACCATGAACATCATTTCCAATTTGCACATTAGTTGTCCAACATCGTATTTTAGTTGCATCGTGATCCAATGTAGGCCACTCTCTTGCACTATGATAATACACAAAAGCAACCCCATCACCATATTCCCCTAAAACCCTTCGTGAGATACTTCTTGCTATTTCTTCTGGTATGGCGTATTGGAATACGACCTCATTATCTTACCCAAGACAGACTGCTCCATTGTCTAAAATAATGTAGTCAAAATACTTATTAAAATCTGGTAGAACCCGACTCAGACTTGAGGCATTACGACCTGTCGCAAGCACGAATTTGTTCCCAGCCTGACGAAAACTCTGGGCAACTTGCAAATTGTTAATCAATACTTGTGGGTCAGAGTGTGAATATAGTGTGTTATCAAAGTCGGTGACTAAAATCATAAAACTAATCTCCTATTTCTTTCGTATCAAAGCGTGGCAGTGCCAAGATTCATAAATTTTATTCTTATTATAATAAAGCAAGAGTACTATTATAAATGATATACTTTGTGCAATGAAAATACGTATAATCTGGAGCTTGTCTGCACCACTATTCGTGACAAGATGAAGCAGATTAGTTGCAATAACATTATTAAATAAATGGTCGCCAATACCAATAAATAGGCTACCAGTCATTTCGTATAATAAGGACCATTTCAAGCTCATAATGCCCGACAAGACAATATAACCTAACGTCATCACGGCAAAATACATTAGATTGATTTCTTCATTAATCAAAAGCTGAAATGGCATTACGAAATGCCAAAGCCCGAATAATAAAGCGACTATTAGAATAGATTTCCAGAAATTATTTCTATGCCTGAGTATCTTATAGAAGAAGCCGCGGAATAAGCCTTCCTCCATTACTACATTAATAACATTGAGCATAATACATAAAATAAAGAAGAATAGCTCGGTATGTTTTATCTCGTTACCAATAAGCGAAAAACCATTCACATAGAGCTCAAAACTAGGATCTTGTGCCTCCATGCAGAGAACAATATATTCAAGAAGATACGCCACGGCAAAACAGATACCACCGAACAACAATCCGGAAATTAAGTATTTTAGCCAATTTCGCTTTTTAAAACCTATATTGCTAGGTTTGTAATGAACTATTCCCAATAGCATAAATAAAACAGTAATGCCGAATAATTTGTGGATAAAATTTTCTGAGAAAAATGTCGTGTCGGTCTTGATAACGAAATACTCAAAAAGTCTTATTGTAAAGCAGAGTAAAAATATAAATACACTGAAAAAAATAGGTTTGTCTATAATAAATCGTCTAAATGCATCCTTTTTCATTATTTTACTAGATACAGACTTACCCTTTAATTGTAGAGTTTAATTATATCATATTGAAGAATATTATGCCATTTGTTGTTTGAAAAATAATTCCAAAGACGGTACGTATAGCGACCATACATCACAAATATACTGAAGTAGCTTAAAACGCTAATTGATATGCGAGTACGAGAGTTGATTGATGAGGAGTTTGAGGCGAAATCTAAAGAACTAAAAAGCTTAAAGGCTGACATTGAGAAGTCAAACAAAGATACTAGAGAGCGAAACAAGAATTGGTATGAAGTTATTGGTAATACGTTGAAGAAACTAGTGAACTCTAAAGAAAGGTTTAATAGCGATCGTGAGCCGTCTGTGCGTCGTTCTCTACTACTTGCCGTTGGTTCATGCCCAGTACTTAAAGAAGTACCGTTTGGAACTAAGGATTATGGCGGACATGTAATCCCAAAACAACCTAGGGCATTAACAAAAAATTGTCCGTTCAACAGGGGTCAAACGAACAATTTAGTGATTTATATTCGGCTTGGCAGGGCTTCAAGGACTTAATCTTCAACCCTACCAAGTATATGGTAGCACTTGGAGAGTTTAATGTCGAGTGCGCGAAGTCGGTGCTAGAACGGCACGGAATTATTTGTTTTGTAAAATGCAATCTACACAAATGGCCATTGCATTGACCAAGCATACTGATAATATTCTTCCGTATTTGCACCATACCATTCCAATAGATGCAATAGCCACATCGATATTGCTAATACAATGATTCCGATTATAATACCACTAAAAATTTGCGCTGGATGGTTTAGTTTACTCCAAATAATGGTATAAAATGACACCACAAATACTATCAATAATATTATTCCACTCCATATTACCCCATTCATGATTGCATCCGATTCTGAACGTCGGCTACGTGCGACCTGCGCCTTTTTCAATAATTCCTGTAAATTATCCGGCATACAGCAAACATGCTCCTGACCCACAATATTAATCTGCAATCTCGAAGCCAAAAATGGCGTATATATTGCAAGTGGCAATAGCAACAAAAGAAGCCAAGCATACCATTTTATGCGTGGCTTGCTAGCGTCTTTTGCAGTTTCTTTATTCATCTTTTCAATAAATATATGTTGGCAGGGGCGCACGGAATCGAACCATGATCTACGGTTTTGGAGACCGCTATACTAACCGTTGTACTACGCCCCTAAATTGCAGCCGAGTGGCTCGAGACTATTTTACCATATTTTGGATGAAAGTGATGGAGAACATAAAAAACTCCGATGGGTGAGTGATGTTTTTACTCTGATTTTAGTATTCTGTGATATTATAAGGATAATGATTATAAAGAGAGGTAATTAATGCGATCGCTTCATCTGTGTTTTTGGTTGCACCACGCTTATGAGCTTCATGAGGCTGATAAATGGGCACAGAAGGGTTATTATGGGGGTGAGGTGGCGTTTCGAGAGGCGGATGAACGGGAATTCCAGCCGTTTTTGGCGTTGCTTGAGCGTAATAGCCAGCGGTATCGAGATTTGCATGTTTCCCTGGTGGTGACTGGGGTGTGGCTGGAACAGGCGGAGCGCTGGGATGCAGAGTTGATTCGTAGGGTGAAGAAACTGGTTGAAAAAGGCACCGTGGAGCTGGTAGTGACGCCATATTATCACTCAATGGCGGCGTTTTATGACCTTGATGAGTTAAAAGTCCAGGTTTTGCAGATGCAAGAGAAATTAGAGCAGGCTTTTGGGGTTAAAAGTGAGATTTTGGCTTTGCCGGGGTATTGCTACCATAATAGATTGGCAAAATGGGCGGAAAAGTTGGGATTTCAGGAGATTTTGGCGGGCGAGAGTACGAAATCTTTGGGTTGGCGTAGCCCTAATATGGTCTATGAGGCCAAAAATTGCGCGAATTTGAGGGTTCTGTTTGAAAATGCGGTGTTAGCAAGGTCTGTGGAAACAGGCAGTGATTTGACAACGGAGAGAGCTCCTGAGGGGACGACAGAGGTGGGTTTGCAGGATGAGGCTCGTGCGGGAGGTACTACGGAGTATGCTAAGCGCCCGGGGCGAGTATTCTCAGCGAAAATCTTTCAGAAACAGCTGGATTTGGCATTTTTGAGGGGAGATTTGGTGAATCTTTACTTCGATACGGAAGTTTATGCAAACTGGCGGGATGCGGGGATTATAGGTTTTTTTGATGAACTTTTGAAATATTTTGCGGAAACGCCGGGGTTGCGGCTGGTAGGGGCGGAGGATTTGCTCAAGGTAGAGCCTGTTGCGGAGATTTCAGTGAAAAATACTGCTACAAAACATGGTGAGGCGGAGGAGTCTTATGCGATACCTGGTTGGTGGCTGCCAGGTGAAGCCAAAAATTCACAAAATCTGTATAATCTGCGTAAGAATGTAGTAGAAACGCACGACCGTGACTTGTATGTAGATTTTGCGAAGCTGACGGGGTTGGAATATGCCAAGGGCGGGAAGGCTTTTGAAGAGATTATGGCAGATATTCAGAAGCGGCTGCTTAAATTACTTCAGGATCAGGAAGCGTCGCCGGATGTACGTGGACAAGGCGGCGTAATGACAAGTACGGCGGTAAAAATTAAGTTTGACCATAAAGCGCGAGAAAGTCGCAAGCGCCGGGAGGCTTTGGTGCAGCTTTATGTACAAGCAAATAGCAATGATGAAGCGGGAGTCTGGGGCGAAGATGAACTAGATGATGCAGAAGCGGCGATTCAGGTGTTGGCACAGCGGATGCAGAAGGCACGTGAGGTGGACGTGGATGACTATAGCGATGCAACTGAGGCAGAAGTGGTGATGGAAGACATCTGGATGGATAGCCCGGAGGGTGGCGCTGAGGATGACTCGTTGGGTGGAGATGGGCTGGTGGATGATGCGGAACCGATAGCTACTGCCAGTAAAGATGCGGTGGATGATGCAGAAGTGGAAGATTTGATGACGGAGGAGTTTGCTAGTGATGAAAAACCGCAGGTTAAGAAGAAGCGAAAAAAGATTATTATTGAGTAAGTAGGGCTGGGCTGCTTGAGCGTTGTGGCAGTGCTCTTTGTTGCGTTTGGTGCTTTGCTTAACCAAAAATCCTCGGTTTTGTCCGAGGATTTGATGGTGCTAAGATAGCGGAAACTCTGATAGAGTGAAGTAATTAACGCTTCTTCTCTTTGACTTCGTTGCGGCCGAGGTTTTTCTTGGTCTCGGTGAAAACGACGTGCTTGCGCAAGACTGGGTCGTATTTTTTAAGACTGAGCTTATCTGGAGTGTTCATCGTGTTTTTCTTGGTGTAATATTGACGAATGCCAGATTCCTCAGAGACCAGACCAACGAGTTTGCGCTTAGTATTATTCTTCTTTGCCATAATATCTTATATTTTATCACAACAGTTTATGATTGTAAATATTGAAATCGGAGTTTTACGAGGTTTAGGGTTTGCGGAATGGCTGTTGGTATAGCATGGTTGACATATGGTGGGATGTATTATAATATAGGAGCAGGTTGCGTTTTGTGGCCTAGTACCTATGAGTTAGAGATTTGAAGGAGGAGTTTGATGTTCCCGAGTAACTGTACAAACCAGCATATCCGTATTGTTCAGATTGGTAGAGAGAAGCAGCTGCGGGTGGTGGCTTGCTACCCGACCATGGGGCGCCATGTACATATTGAGCATAACGCGGTGTACGCGCAGTGTAAAATTGGTAAGGTTGGAGTGCAACCCGTGTGCTGCGAGGTGAAGGGCTTTGGGGATGGGCCGAAGCCGAACCAGGCATACATAGTGGACTTTGAGACGGCTGGGATTTTATCGGTGTATTATCCGCAGGCGTTTTTCTTGTCGCCGTGTGATCCGGTGATGGTACCAGAGATGCCGAGTTATCTGGAGCGCGAGTATCGTGGCAAATATGAGGTTGTCTGCGGAGGGCCTGGCGATGAAGATGCGCTCGATTATTTGGAGCGGGGTTGGAAGATTTTTGGCTACCGGCGACTTTTGCTGAATTATGCCAGTGATGACAACACAATTCCTGAGCGTTTTGCAGGAGTGGTGGAGACGGCATTGGCTTTGGAGAGTGCCGAGCACCGCTGCGCTGCATTGGCGTGCGAGTATTATAATGCGCGCAAGAACTGGCTGGACCGTCGGGTGCATGTGGCGCAGAGTTTTCTGACGGGGCGCGATATCACGGTGAAAATGCGTAATGGCGCAGTCTATAACTTCCAGCGGGATGCGGCTGGACTGAGCCAGTTTACACTGTTTTTGGAGTGGCTGAACCAGCAAATATAAAAAGACTTCGCCGGGCGTGAGGGCCATACTAAGATTGATGTCGAACGATACAACTCTAACATTTTTAATCCCCTGGCTGATGTGGTCGGGGGATTTTTAAGGATTTAAGATTGGTGCATTATAGAATTTTTGCTGTGTGCTTTTTGTGATTATTTGTTGACCTTAGAGACAGGTTTTTGGCGGCGCTTTTTGGGTTTGGGGAGCGGCGTAATGGCTTCGAGGATGGTGAGGACGGGCTCGGCAAGCTCGCGATCTTCGAGATCAAGAATGTAATGTTCTTTGGCGCCTTTGTAGGGAGTGCCGCAACTAGCGTTTTGCATAAGATCGGCAATTTCTGGTAATTTTTTGACGTAGGCGGTTTCGTCGCAAACTAAAATGACTGGCTTATCATTGATATAGACCATATATTCGCCGAACATTTTACGGTAACGTAAAGTTGGGAAATAGTGGAGAGTTTCGGCGACAAACTCCATAAATTCAGCGGATGTACTCATAGCGTGTTCCTGTTAAGTATCGTTCTTAGTATAACATAGAAATGCGTGTATGACTTGGTATGATTGGGTACATGACTGGAACATTCTGACTACGACAAAATCTTAGGCAAGGTGCTTGTCAAAGTAATTGGAGTTTGGTATAATTGGTATGTTAATAAATAAAGTACCTGCTGGAATCGTCTAGTGGCAATGACAAGAGACTGTAAATCTCTCGGCTTCGGCCTTCGTAGGTTCGAGTCCTACTTCCAGCACCATACTATGTCGGTGTGCCGTGTTAGCTCAGTTAGTAGAGCAGCCGCCTTGTAAGCGGCAGGTCGTCGGGGCAGAGCCGACACACGGCTCCATTTTTTGTTGAGCTTTTGAGGTTTGTTTTATATTAAAGTATAACTTTTCTGAAAAAATAGACTTGTGAGACCATACAACTTAAGCTATAATTGGTACCAAGTTAGGTTCTATGTTTGATTGGTGTAGAACCAAAATAGGAGGTTTCATGTTAAAAATAAATAGTTTCAAAAAGTGGCGCGCTTTGGGTATCGCGATTTTTCTGTTACTGGGTGGATTGTTTGGTTTTAGCTATCTAACTTTTATCCCAGCGCAGAGCTTTGCGGCGGAGGTAAGTACGCCGATTGGCGAGTCGCGGACGCTGTCTGATATCGAAACAATGCAGGAGATGAGTGGTGCGATTTGTTATAATTCTGCAGAAAACGAAACCAAACAGCTCAAAGACACCCGTGACAACAAACTCTACTGGGTAACTAAGCTCAAAGATGGTAACTGCTGGATGACACAGAACTTGGATTATGATATCAAAGCTGGTGACTTCTCTGGTGCAGTAACTACTAAAACTGGTAACATTAACTCTGGCTGGTCTAACACACAGACTGAGGTGCAATCTTGGGACCCAGGAAACTACTATTATGTTATGGACACGGCTTGGACAAACTGTGGTAGCAGTGGCGTGGCAAATATGGGAGCTTGTGCAAAGTGGACAACCTCTGCTCCAGCAGCTGAAGGTCAACACTACCACGTAGGGAACTACTATTCCTGGAATGCCGCTACAGCTGGTACGGGTGGATCTATTACTAGTGGACAAGCGAGTGCGAGCATCTGCCCAACAAACTGGAAGCTACCAACAAGCAATAATACTGGTTCTTTTCGCGGGCTGAAGAATGCCTATAGCATTACTGGCTCTAATGTCAACGATAAGATTCGCCAGACACCACTGTACTTTATCCCGGCCGGGGCCGTGGATACCAGTGGGCTGGGCAGCGCAGGCAGCCACGGTTACTATTGGACCTCTACTCCCTACTCTAATGACCCCAACGCGTACTACCTGACCTTCTACTCCGGTAACCTCTACCCGTCCGACTACTTCATCCGTCGCTACTATGGTTTCTCTGTGCGGTGTCTCGCCGAGGCAGATGCGCCGGAGACACCAGGAATCTTGGTAGACAGTCCCAACGTGGCGATTACGGTAAACTCGACGATTACAATTGACGCGACGTCAGGTATGGACGAGGAGGCAGATTTTTCGAAGGTGACGACTGGGACTATCTCGGCGACTATTAGTGCGAACCAGGCTTATTCGGTGCTACTGAGTACACAGAAGACTGCTCTTACTGATTCCGCTGTAGATGATCAGCAAATTGACATGATTACTGCGGATAAAGCTTTAGCGGTCGGCGTGAGCGAATGGGGTATTAAGAAGAAGCTTTCAGCAGCAGGAACAAATCCAGTATTAGGAAGCACCGATGATGCTGATGTGTATAGCCCAGTTGGTACAGGTGACGAGAAGGTGCTATTTTACCAATCAGCTAATCCAGAACAAGCTAAGACGATCGATTTTTCAGTGGGTGTGGGTGTGAGTGTGACGTTGGCGCCTGGGTCTTATGCGACAGACGTAACGGTGACGGCAGCGATCGTGTAGTCTATCCACTATGAATGTAAAAATACCTTCGGTTTTATACCGAGGGTATTTGCTTGGGCGTAGGTTTGAGTTATGTGAGTGAATGATACTAAAAACTGACATCGTCACAAAGTAGGCATTAATTATTAGCTACTAATAAACTAGCGCTGTCGCGAAGTAGGTAGCAATTATCAATCTTAGAGTATAATTGAGCTTTATAGGAGTATGATTTTTTCTGGCTACAATAATGATTGAATTAACAGGGGCAGATTGTACTATAAGTAACTGAGTATGTTTTGCAACTATGCTAGTATATTTTGTGGGTGTGTGGGTATGTTGGTTAAACCTGACGGCGTCGGCGGGCGGTAGTTGTTTGGGGTGTAGCCTGTTGACGAGAAACCGTGGCATTAGCGCGGCTAGCGGCAGCAGACTTGGCAACGCTACCGCGGCGTACTGGTGTACGACGAGCGCTATGGGTGGAGACTTTGCTATTCTCGGCGATTTGAGCCTCGATGCGGGCGGTGGTGTTGGCGAGGCCTTCGGTGTCGCCCAGGGTCTCATAAATAGCGAGAATTAGACGTAGAGTGTTGGGGCTATGGTCAAGCTGGTGGGCTTTTTCTAGAGAATCAATGGCGAGTTTGTTCCTGCCGAGACGCTCCTCAGCTTTGGCGAGGGCGATGTAACGAGCAGGAACGGTATTTTCGATCTCGATGGCTTGTTCAAAGGCCATGACGGCTTTTTCGTAGGCGCCGGTTTCAAGATAAATAAGGCCGACGTTGTGAAGTGAAGAAGGGTTATTATCGAGTGATTGAGCAATTTCAAAACATTCGATGGCCTCGTCGAATTTTTGCTCTTTGGCATAGAGGATACCGAGGCGGTTGTAGGCGGCGGCGTTTTTTTCGTCAAACTTAAGGATAGTGAGGAGAGCTTTTTCAGCACGGAGAGGCTTGTGATCGCGCATTGAAGTCTGGGCGGCGCTCCAAAGCTTCTTCATTTGCATATCATAGCGAGCACTACGAGGCGCTTCGACTTTTTTGTGGCGAAAAATAGGAAAAAGAAAAGCTAAATATAGAGCCATAATTGCAATAAACGCAATACCTATCATAGCTCTATTTTACCATAAAAAGCACGGGAATTGGGTAAAAAGTAGAGCTGATGAGACGAGCGCGGCGCATGTTTTCAAGTAGCTGGTTTTTGTGGCTGATGCTAGTTGGGCTTGGTTCGAGGCAGTGCTAGCAGAGGTCGGCGACAAGATGGAGCTTAATGTGACCGTTTTTGTTGATATTTTCGTAAAGATTAATGAAATTAGGTAGTTTGGTGAGGAATTTTTCGTTCCCTGTTTTGAAGTAACTTTTATAGAGGAGCTCAATGGCTGTAGCAATAATGTCAAGGGCTTGCTGGCGGGGCTGGGTTTTGGATTTAGTGAGCTCGAGGGCGAGAGCCGGGAGGTCGCGTGAGGTGGCAGAAATGAGCTTTTTGGCGGCAAGCATGATCTTGTCTTTAGCAGCTGGAGGCTGATCGAGCTGGTCGGCTTGTTTAAGGTAAAAAACTTGCGCGCGAGAGAGAATAGTGGGCAAAAGTGCGCTAGGCTGTTCGGTAAGCAAGACAAAATGACAGTGGGGCTTGGGCTCTTCAAAAGTTTTGAGGAAAGCGTTTTGGGCGGGTTCATTCATGACGTCAGCTGGGGTGATGACGAAGAAGCGTTCGGTAGTTTCGCAGTTATTGGTGAGACTAAGGAAATCACGCATTTGTTCGACGGTGATGACAGCGGTGGTTTTAGACTTGTCGGGATAGAGACAGAGAGGATTTTTGAGTTTTAGTTTGGTGGAGGGGGGCACGACAAAAACACTGCACGGGACTTGGTGGGCGATATGTTCAAGTTCGGAGATTTTTTCAAAAAACATAGTTTTCTTGGAATTCGGTGGGTACGGGGGCTTGGAAGGTTTTGCGAACATTACCATTAGGACTAGGAATGGTGATTTCGAGCTCTTTGGCATGGAGCATGAGGCGAGGAGCGGATTTGGCCTCACCGTAGACAGGATCACCGAGAATGGGTGTACCAAGGTACTTGAGGTGGACGCGGAGCTGATGTGTGCGGCCAGTAGTAGGCTTGAGCTCAAGGAGACTTTTGTTGTTGTGACTCATGAGGACTTTATAATAAGTCTGAGAAGGTTTACCATTTTGGTCGACTTGGAAGGTGGTAGGACGCTTGAGGTTGCGGCTGATGGGAAGATTAATCACGGCTTCTGGGAGCTTAGGAGTGCCTTCGACAAGCGCAGTGTATGTCTTGTGGGTTTTGCGGTCCTGGAATTGCTTACGGAGCATTTTTTGGGTGGTGGGGTCTTTAGCAAGAATCACAACGCCAGAAGTATCGCGGTCAAGGCGGTGTACGAGCAAGCCATAATCTTCGAGGGTGGCTTCGGGGCAGTATTCGCCTTTGGCCATACTAAGTAGACCAGTGGGCTTATTAACCACGAGGACGCGATCATCTTCGTAAATTATTGGTAGTTTTGGCAAAATCTTTTGATCGGGTGGCAGGTGAAGTTCAATGGTGGAGCTGTCTTCGATTTTGGTATTGGGCTTGGTGACGGGTACACCATTTACGATGGCAAAACCACTTTTGATGAAGTTTTGTAGGCTAGAACGGTTATAATTAGGGTATTTTTCGACTAAGATGTGGTCGAGGCGGCGGCGAGTGTCGGTGCTATCGGTGTTTGGCAAAACCGTATCACCGTTGATGACGCGGGATAGCTCAGGTTTGCTGAATTTCTTGCCGGTAATAATCATATTTACCTCAAATGAAAAGCCTTTTGAACTTCGAGGAGCTTGGCATTAGCGACTTGATTGGCGTAATCTTCGCCCTGAGCGAGGAGATCGAGCACTTCTTGATCGCTAATGGTGGCGAGCTTACGTTGGAACTCGCCAATGAAAACAGAGACATCTTCGGCAACTTTTTTCTTGAGATCGCCGTAGTGGGTTTCGCCAGCCCAAGTAGAAATGATGTCCTGAAGAGGTAGATCATTTACAAGAGCGTCAATCTGAAGCAGATTACTAATGCCAGGTTGATTGAACATGTCGAATTGAATTTTGCCAACAGAATCAGTGGTAGCGGACATAATCTTCTTCTTGACTTGTTCGGGAGTGTCGGAAAGCATAATCTTGCTATTTTCAGAGGCGGTGGATTTGCTCATTTTTTTCTCTGGATTTTGGAGATCGCGGATGCGGATGCCATCAGCGACGTTCATGAACTTAACTTGTTGCTCTGGAGTAACGGGCAGAGTAAAAATTTTACCGAATTTTTTATTAAATTTCTCGGCGAGGCGGCGGGTGAGTTCGATGTGTTGGAATTGATCTTCACCAACTGGGACGTAAGTAGCATCATAGAGTAAGATGTCGGCAGCCATTAGAACTGGGTAATCAAAAATGCCTACATTGACACTGTCCTTCCCTTCGCTTTTGTCTTTGTACTGGGTCATGCGACCAAGGTCACCCATGCTAGCAATACAGTTTAAAATCCAGCAGAGCTCGGAGTGGGCGGGAACACGGGATTGGCGGTAAATGTGAATATTTTTGTTGAGACTCAGCCCGGCGGCGAGGTAATATTTAAGAGAGTGAACGATGTTTTGTTGTAATTCCCCGTCGATGTCGGAGATGATGGAGTGCAGGTCGGGCGCAAAGATATTAATATGGCAATCATTGCTGTGTTGATTGGCTAGGCGCACCATCGGCACAAGTGCGCCGAGAAAGTTGCCGAGAGTAAGTTCGCTATTGGCGCGGATGCCGGTAAGAATAGTTGGTTGTGTCATAGTGTATATTATACATGATTTTATGGGAAAATGAGGTGAGTTGAGAGATTTTGTGATATAATAGGAGTGTTGGGGTGTTAGCTCAGTTGATTAGAGCGCTTCGCTGGCAGCGAAGAGGTCACGAGTTTGAGTCTCGTACACTCCACCAGATTGAAATTATTAAAAATACTTTTTGTAATATGTTGCAAGAGGTGTTTTTGTTTGGTATAATATAGCTATGGAAGCACGAAAAGAAAAAGTTAAACAAGCAATTGCTAATGAAAAGTTGGAAGGCCTAAAGATTTCTAAAAGTACAAAGAAAACTCTTGACGAATACGTCGCTGGCAAAATCTCTGCAAAAGAGGCTGCTCAACAAGTTTATGCTCGATACGGAGTAAAATAGTGCCAGATTTTGTTGACCCATACATTGACCCGCAAAGCGGTATTTTGCGAAACTTAGTTAGGGCAACAACTTATCTGGAGCTACGAAAGGCGGAAGGGGACATTGTTACGCTCTCCGAGATTTCTTTAGACAGTGTCCCTCATACTGTGGATTTAACCGAATTACAAAGAATACACAGGAGCTTATTTGGCAAAATTTATGACTGGGCTGGAGAATTGCGGACAGTTAATATTCGCAAAGGCAGTGAAGAATACTTTTTAGATTACGCATATTTAGAGAATGGGGCTAAATTTGTTTTTGAAGAACTACGTAAAGAAAACTATATGCAAGGACTAAAACGAAAAGATTTCGTAAAACGTTTAGCCTATTTCTATGAACAATTAAACTTCATTCATCCGTTCCGCGAAGGCAATGGCCGCACGCAAAGAATATTTTGGCAAAGAGTTGCAAACGAAGCTGGATATAAAATCGATTGGAGTAAGGTCATTGGTGAAGAATTGGACAACGCTTCTTTAATTGGTAGAACCGAGAATAATCTTGAGCCGCTAGAAATAATGTTTAAGAAGATTGTGGACTTGAATTGATGGTAGATATAGACTCGTATCTTTCGATAATAGACAACGATAGACAAATACAAGAAAAACTTAAACTGCTAGCCGATGACGTCTTTAACAACAACGAGTTTTTATCTTGCATGCAGCCAGTAGAAAATGCTTACTTTTCGGAACTCGTAAATCTCCTAGGAGAGATCATAAGACAATATAAGGATATTTTTCTCAATAAGAATACCCAAAGCGCTACTTCAAGAATTAATTATCAACACCTGTATAGTATATCCGAGTGCAATAATGAAGACGATTCTATATATCGTCTAGCGAGTAACATAATAATTTGTCTAGCTAATGAAAAACAAAAGCATTATGAAGATTATATAAGGCAGTTACTGACTAATGATTTAGATTTTTTACCATCTAATTTAGATATACCAGTATCAAAGGATGGCCTCATTGATATTTCAGAGCCATCTAACAAACTAGAACTACTTGACCATGCTATAAGAATACCAGACGGCCGTAGGATTTATTTACATCAGTTCTTAAGACGCCACTTCAGTTCGAATTTTGTTGATATACCAAGAATATTAAGCTCTGCTATACAACAAGGGTTAAGGGTGGAGGCGAGGGTAGATCCATTTCGTATCGGAAGTATGTCGCGCTATCATAATATTATGGAATGTGACGCTTGGTTTGGACCAAGATTCAAACAACAACTTCTTGATTCTAAGGATAAAATTGAAAAAGTTACCGTACATCATTTTAGCGGTGACGATCCTAGAGAGAAAATATATAATCACTATACCACCATTTTTCGCACATCAATGCTCGACTTTAATAAGGGGCTTAGGCAGTTTTTTGTAGAAGAATATCCTCCATATTTGAATTGGACACAATCTCCTATGGCCGGAGTTGGTGAAAAACATGTCATCCAACGTTTTGCACATTTTGTATACGATCAAAACAATGGAGACTTCGAGCATATTGATTGTGCAGTAAGGATCTTTAGCCGAGAAGAGTATGATATATGCTATAAAATGGTAAATCATAACAATGATCCTGGAAGAAAAATCGGAAAAAGATTTAAACTGTTTAAAATATCTGGCGGGGGAGATCTCGCGCTAATTGAACGATGTCTGTATGTTTTCTTCAGAAGTAATATTCATTTAGTGGAATATTTTCATAATTTAAACTTTTCCGATGCAATAGAATGGTTTGAGAATAAACAAACGGAGAGAGCGGCGCTTGTTAAGAAGTATGATCGGCATTGCTCATATTAAAGTATCATACTTATGTAATAAATCTTATTACTTTACACTAATATCTTCCATAAATAAAATTACTCCTATCGTAAGTAAAATATATTGGATTTCCACTCAGTAGTTCATCCTCAATAACAGTTCTGACTTCCTTCACTGTGGTCCACCATGAATTTGATTTGTTGTAAAATATCTTTCGTAGTATTAGCGGGAGATGTTTTTGATTAATCCTTTGTACTTCTTTGAAGTCAAATGGTATGGCAGACTCCGGTTAGTTTAGTGTAAGAAAAACGTAAGCGACGAATGGGCTGGCGTAGATGGTGAGGTAGATAAGAGTGATCCAAGGTTGGTATTCAACATAGAATTGTTTAAAAGTGAGTGACCAAGGGTGGTGAATAAGCACCCAGCCGACGAGATCAATAATAATGGTAATTGTTCCCCACAATAGTGAAGTTAATACTGCATCTTGCAGAGTTAGTTCGGGTAATCCTTGGAGGTAAATCGCAGCGAAAAGCGGGAAAATGATGACATTGTAGAGCGGATGCCAAGGCTTGGTTGCCTCATAGGCTTCGCCCATGCCAGGACTGTCTTTCATAGACTTCATGTGGAGAACGTAGATGTTGAAAATAGTGTGTAGCACGCCAATTAGAGTGACGATAAAGTAGGCGGCACAGTACCACAAAATTGATGAGTCAAAGTTTTGCATGGAATATTCTCCTATTGTTGAGTGATAGAATGGACTGTAGTGGGTGAAGGTTAATTAACTGTGGCGCCGTCGACGGAAATGATGCTACCGCTGACATAGCTGGCGAGGTCGCTGGCAAGAAAGAGAAAGACATTGGCGACTTCTTGTGGGTCAGCAGCTCGTGAAAGCGGGATATTGGCGGTAACATGGGCAAGCATCTCTTCGGGTAGAGCGGCAACCATGTCGGTCTTGGTGACGCCAGGAGCGACGGCATTGACGCGAATATTATCCTTGCCTAGTTCCCTGGCAAGAGATTTGGTGAGGCCATTGACAGCGCTTTTGCTGGCAGGATAGCCACAACCACTGGCTTGGCCAAAGAAACTTACCATTGAGCTGGTATTGATAATGCAACCACCACCTTGATCGCGCATGAAAGGGGCGACGGCTTTGGAACAGTTAAAGAGGGCTTTGACATTTAGATTCATAATCTGATCAAAGGCTTCTTCGGCATAGTCGTAGAGTGGCTCACGAGCAGAGATGCCGGCGTTATTGACGAGGATATCGATGCGATTGAACTTTTCGATAATATTGCTGATGGTCTGCTCGACAGATTGCAAGCTAGCGAGGTCGGGTGCCATGCCGAATACTTCCCAGGCAGGATTTTCAGATTGGAGTTTGGTGACAGCGGAGTCAGCGCTTTCTTGGCGTGAGCCAAAGAGGATAACTTTGGCACCTTGTTCTAGGTAGGTGCGCACAATGCTAAAACCAATACCTCGAGTGCCACCGGTTACGACAGCGACTTTGTCTTTTAATAAATCAGTAATCATTTTCCTCCTTGATATGTATATATTGTAGCATATTCGTGCTAGTATAATAATATGTCTTGGAAGATAATACTTCAATATCGTTGGCGAAGATTGATAGCGGTAATTGGCGCGGCAGCGGCAGCAATTGGGTTAGTGGTGGCAAGCCCACAGAGTTATGAGTCGGTTTTGGATCAAACTGATCATACTGTGAGCGCGGAGACGTCGGCTGAAGGTGAACGTGCGCTAGAGGTTTTGGCACGCCTTGAAATAAAGGGGCGTGCACCGAAGACGGGATATAATCGGGAAGAATTTTATAAGACTTGGCCGGTAGTGGATGGTTGTAGTTTGCGGCAGAGGATTATTAAGCGAGAACTGGGTGAGATGGCACAGCTCAGTGATGATAATTGTACGGTAATCAGTGGAGGGCTAGACGAAGCTTATACTGGGCAACATTTAGTATTTTATGAAAAAGCGGATTTGTCAAAAGGCATTCAAATTGACCATGTGGTGGCTTTGTCGGATGCTTGGCAAAAAGGCGCACAGGGTTTGACGAGCGAAAAGCGCTACGAACTTGCGACCGATCCGTTAAACTTACTGGCGGTAGATGCAAGTGCAAATCAACAGAAGTCGGATGGTGACGCAGCAACTTGGCTACCTAAAAATAAGGGATTTCGGTGTCAATACGTGGCACGGCAAGTTTCTGTGAAGTATAAGTATGGTTTGTGGGTGACACAGGCGGAGCATGATGCTATTGAGAGAGTTTTGCAGGCTTGCCCAGACGAAAAAGCAGTAGGGGTTGTCTTGTAGCCTCTATTGTCTGCAGGCCATATCTATAATTCACTAAAGAGTAGTATGCGGGTGGATTTTTTATTCAATTCCGCCAACAAATGAATTTTGTAGGAGTTCGCGCAACGTCTCGCTGGTGAGCTCGGTATTTGCTGCTAGATGTAATGAAATATGACGAGAATCGGTAAGGGCGATACGACTCGAATTGGCATAAAGCTCAGGAGCGCTACCAAGCTCGCGTAAAGCCTTGAGTGCAGTGTCGGCTTCGTAATAATATGGGACTATAATCCCATTAAAATATCCCTGCAATGTGTTGCCGCGTGGCAAACTTGCTGTCATCACCATAGTGTCGAGTGCAGCCATCAGTACGAAATCGCGGGTGGAATTGACTTGGCTGAAGTCGTCGTTATAAAAAATATTAATAAATAGGTTTTGATCGTGATATTGTTGCCAGTAATCTAAAAGTGGCTGCACGATATTATCTACAAGTTCTTGCTCGCTAGCGGCAGGATACATTAGTACTAGCTCAGCTTCAGTGGCAGTATTAGGCAAAGTGCGATAAAGGTATCGCGTGCTGGGGAAAGCGAGGCTAACTTTGTCATCGTGCGTGGTGCCGAGGTACATGGCGGCGCCAAATACGGACTTATTACTACGTTCGGGCGTTTCTTGTACAGAGTATACTTCACCAGAATTAGAACATTCAAATAGTCCGCTATCGCCGTCTTGAGCTTGATAGATTAGTTGGTAGGGACTGTCGCAAAGGACATAAGTTAAATCTGATAAATTACGAGACACACCAGGAAGTTGAGCTTGTTCGTGAGCGGTGGCTAGTTGCTCGACTTCGGCGGAGTCATGTGTAAAAGTTGGTTCAAAGACGTAGATGGCGCTTAAAATAGCTTCGGTGAGAGCGAAGACTATCAATAGGCTTAGGATAATATTGGTAAAGAGAGAATTGCGGGTTTTGCGGAAGAATTGCTTATTAATGAGTAGAGCCGAAATAATGAAAAACGCTGCAACGATAAGTAGGATGAGGCTTAGAACATGTGGCGCCCAGCTCGTAATGCGTCCAGAGATCCAGATGAGAGCGATTTCTATTAGACTACCTAGAATAAGTGTAGCACTAACATAAGTGGGCTTAGGGTGTGTGCGCCAACTGAGTATTAAACCGACGAAGCCAATTAGTGCAATAAAGCCAGTCGTAATGAGCGTAAAGTGCAGAGCATTAGGAAAGTAAACTGTAGTGACCCAATTGTAATCTAAGATAGCGGCTACCAAGATCATTTGCAATGGGCCGATAATGAATGCGGCAATTATGCTTAAAATAAACGCAAATGTTGCAAGTGGTATTGCCCAGCTACGGCGCGTACTTGACCTAGCTTGTTCGTTGATGAGGCTGGCAGGCCATAATAAATCTAGAGGAGTGGTTTCTTCAAGGATGTAGTCTTGGCAGGAGATTTCACGTAAATCCAGCATAGCCTTATTGCTTGGCCACAAAAGTCCAGTTGCTCCCACCGTTTGACCTTTCATGGGTCTATTTTAACATAAAGACTTTAGTTTGTGACAAAAATGATGGGTCGAAGCTTTAAGTTGTAATAAAATTCTGCTATAATATGTATTATGAATTTGAAGATTGCGATTGTTGGTCTGCCAAATGTGGGTAAGTCTACGCTATTTAATGCATTGACGAATGCAGGTGCCTTGGCGGCGAATTATCCTTTTGCGACGATTGAACCAAATGTAGGGATTGTGCCGGTACCTGATGCACGACTGGGGGTACTTGCTAAGATGTATGATACTGAAAAAGTAATTCCAGCCACGGTTGAGTTTGTGGATGTGGCGGGCTTGGTAGAGGGTGCTTCAAAGGGTGAAGGCTTGGGTAATAAATTCTTAGCGCACATTCGGGAGTGCCAGATTATTTGTCACGTGGTGAGGGTGTTTGAAGACGGTGATGTGATTCGTGCGGAGGGGTCAAAGGATCCTCAGCATGATATTGATGTGATCCAGACCGAGCTGGAGCTAGCAGACTTAGAAACACGAGAGAAGGTCGAAGCCAAACGCAAAAAAGGCGGTAAAGAAATCCAAGAGATCATTCCCTATTTAACTGAGAAACCAGTGATTTATATGTTTAATGTGGATGAAAAGGAATTAGTGGACGACGAACTGAAGCAAAGGTTGACAGCGAGCGTCGCGCCAAGTCAAGCGGTGTTTGTGAACGCAAAACTTGAGGCAGAAATGTCAAGCATGACGAGTGAAGAACGTAAAGAGTTTTTGAAAGAATATGGCGTCGAGGAAGATGCCCTGCAAGAGCTAATTAAGGCAGCCTACAAAACACTTGGTTTGCAGAGTTTTCTAACGGCGGGCAAAAAAGAGGTGCGAGCCTGGACGATTAAGCAGGGTGCAACTGCACCGGAGGCAGCGGGAGCGATTCATAGTGATTTTGAGCGAGGGTTCATTGCGGCAGAGGTTATGAAATATGATGACCTGAAAGAGCTAGGCTCAGAACAATTAGTGAAAGCAGCTGGTAAACTGCGTACAGAAGGTAAAACTTACATAATGCAAGACGGCGACGTAGTAGAATTTCGGTTTAATGTATCAAAGTAGGATTGAATAAATGGGTGAGGCAGCAAAGAAACGTACTAGTAAGCGTGGACAACGTCGTCCGAAAGCTACGGTGACAATTGCAAATCCAGATAAGTTTGCAGAGGGTCTGAGTTTTAAGAAGCTTTTCTTTATTTTCTTGATTGGGTCGGTGCTAGGTACAATTTATGAAGATATTTTGATTTATTTTCAGTCGGGTGAGTGGATGTTGCATCGTGGCGTGATTTATGGACCGTTCAACGTGATCTATGGTTTTGGTGCGGCAGTGATGTGCTGGGTGCTTTTGAGTCGGAAGTACAGTAACTGGGAGATCTTTGGTATTTCGGCGGTGTTAGGCGGAGTGGTGGAATATGCGTTGAGTTTCCTACAAGAGATGTTTACTGGTACAACCTCTTGGGATTACAGTCACCAAATGTTGAACATTCAGGGTAGGACGACCATTCCAATCATGCTGGTGTGGGGAGTTTTGGGTTTGTTACTGGTGAAGTTAGTATACCCAATATGTTCAAGGGTGATCGAGAGTATACCAGCGCGGATTGGTAATCCGCTTTTTTGGGGATTATTGGTATTTATGATTTTTAATTGTTTGATTTCTTGGTCGGCGATTATTAGACAGAACTTACGCCAAAATAATATCCCAGCATTTACACCGATTGGCGAATTATATGATAGGTACTATACTGATGAGTTCTTGCACCATTATTTCCCTAATATGGTGCGTTCGGAAGGCGGAAAGTGATAAGTTTGATTGGATTTATTTGCTTGGTATATGCGGCGTTCTTGTGGCGATATGCCAATAACGCTTTGAAACAAAATCAATTGCACTTGCAGAAGCGCGTTCGTGATCCAAAGGTAGCGATTTTGATCCCTGCGCGGTATGAAAGCAAGGTAATTAGGGGGCTTTTAGAAAGTATTGCTAAGCAGACTAGACCGGTGGCGATGAAGGATATCTATGTGATCGTGGAGAGCCCAGATGATCCGACAGTGAGTATTTGTCGTGATTATGGATGTACTACGGTGCTGCGAAGGCACCTAGAGTTGCAGCGTAAGGGTTACGCTTTGGACGAGGCGGTGAAGCAGATCCTGGGAGCGAATAAACATTATGATTTATACTTTATTTTTGATGCGGATAATCGTTTGGCACCAACGTATATTGAAGAGATGCTAAAAATATATGCAGTGGGTTATCAAATGGCAACGGGATATCGTAATGCGAAAAACAATAACCAAAACACAATTGCAGCGGTTTCGGCTTTGACTTTTACAATGATCAATACGCTTGGGAATAAAAATCGAATTCGTCATGGGGCGAATATTATTTTTTCTGGTACGGGGTGTTATATCGATGGTGATTTGGTGGAGAAATGGGGCGGTTGGCCGTTTCATAGTTTGACGGAGGACTACGAGATGTCGCTTTATGCAATATTGGAAAATGTGTCGACATTTTATAACGAGAAAGCGACTTTTTATGATGAGCAACCAATCAAGTATAGACAAACGGTGGATCAGCGCGTACGTTGGATTAAAGGGTATTTTTCGGCGCGAGCAAAGTATATTCCTTTGATGCGTAAACGCAAAGCTGCAAGTAATCAAGGAAGCTTGATCAAAGAATCAATCGGTGTGAGACCGGTTATCTGGGCGTTGATCGGCGTGGTTTGTTTGCTGTTTAATAATGTCGTGGAAATATTTATCACACAAAATGTAAAATTGATGTTAGCATTGGTGCTGATGGTGCTCGTAGTGGTGTATTTGGTGTTAATGATAATTACGATTATGATGATTAGGAAAGAAAAGATGCATTTTAAGACTTCGATCAAATGGCGAGCGATCTTGTTTAACCCGATTTATTTGGTGACTTATGTACCATGTGCAGTGCGGGCGCTATTTACGAAGAATGTAACATGGAAGCGTATTGAACACGGCGGTAAGAAATAGATTTAAGCGGTAGTTTTGAGGATTTTGTTGACAGTGCGTCTGTAGGCTGGAAGAAGGATTTTTTGATAATATTCGGCAGGTGCTAGTTCATGATGCCAAGATGCGCTTTCGGAGCTGCCTAGTACGATAAGATTTTCGCGGCGAGTATTGAGTAGGTTAAAAAGTGGGGTCTGGCTGGAGGAGATAGAGTTATCGTGGTCGAAAGCAACGAAGTTGACTTGATTTTGAATGTTATGCAAATGTGCGAAGTTGGAGAAAATCTGGCTCATATTGTCATTGGTGCTTTGAAGGATAAAAACGGATTTGTCATTCTTTGGAAGAAGCTGTGCGATCTGAGCGTAGGCTTGGCGAGCAGGCTCCGAAAAGGTTTTGTCGGTGCTAAGTAGCTCTTGAAGGAAGAGCTTTGCGAAATCTTGATCGCCGAAGCTATTGATAGCGAATTCCGTATAGGCGTAGGATGGAGCAAAACAAAGTTGGTAGAGCTGGACGCGAGATAAGTTCTCCTGCTGCATGAGAAGCGCCAATAGACGTTCGGCGTCCCATTGCTCGGTAGAGCACGCGGCGAGCAGCCAAATGAATGCTCGGAGCATGTTGGCTTTGGTGAGCTCTGGAGCGAGATGGACGTAGTGCAGGTTAGCTGGCCGTGGTTTTGTGATGGTGGCTAGTTCGCCAGAAATTAGAATCTCTGAGTGATCGTGTATCTTAACGAATTGGGAGACTTGTTTGGACCAAGTGCGGTGGATTTCGGAAGTGATTGCACCATAGTTATACCAAGTGGCATAGGATTCGAGATTTGCGATAGGTTTTTTGGTACGATGGGTAGCCAATTGGCGTAGACATGTGAACCAAGTTTGCCCAACCAGTGTGCGCAGCCCGCGTAAACGGATGGGGCGATAGTGAATTGCCAGACTATCGTGCTGGCGTGGGGCTAAAAAATCGGGGTCCCTCCGGTCGCCAATGTGTATATTGGCAGAGAGGTCGAAATCTGGGCCAAACTCGGCAGTGAGTTGTTCGTATAATTCCCCGCTGGCTTTGGTCTTGTTGTAATCGGCCGAACTAACACCGCCGTCGAAGAGATCGATTTGCTTGAGCTTGAACAAGGTCTTGAGCTGTTCGGACATGAGATGACTGTCAGCGATAAAGTAGAATTTGAGGTCGGGATTTTGTTGTTTAAGCGTGGTGAGCTGTTTGAGTAGCGACAAATTAGGCTTAGTATTTTCAGCTTCAAATTCTAGCTCGACCGCCATGAGACTAGCCAATAGCTCAAAACGAGCTGCTTCGCTCAGTGGTGTATTGTATTTGTCGCAAAGAGCATCAATTAAGATGTCAAACCAGATGTCGATACGGCTAGAAAGCTTTTCGTTATCTAGTGCATGCTTGGCGGCGATACGTTCGTTGTATAATTCATAGGTAGTAATATCTGGAGAAATGAGCCGGTTGATGCTGGGGAGCCAGCGTACCGAAATATCGTAGTAGCGCAGGTCAGCAGGCCAATAGTCGTGTAGAAGAAGTGTATCAAAAACATCGACCGTGATGCTTTTAAGTTGATGTTCTTGGATCGCTTTGGCGATCTTCTTGTGTATAATTGGTGACATAAAAATCCTCTTAGCCTATATTATAACTCATTTTTGTTAAAAAGTCTAGATTAATATGTGATAATCTGGCTTTTTGGCAAAATTGCAGTTTAATCTTGGAGCGGGAACCAGTCTTCAAGGGTGTAATTTACGCCAATAACACTGGCGACGGCAAGAATAGGCTGAAATTTTTGATATTTGGGGTGTGTAGAGAGGAATTTTTCGGCGGCATAGTGCATTTGCTGGCGTTTCTCAGGAGTAATTTGGTCGATTGGGGTGCCATGATTGTTGTTTTTGCGATATTTGACTTCTGTGAAGTAGATTTTTGCTTCATGAAGCGAGATAAGATCGATTTCGTAAGTTTTGGTCTTGAAGTTGTGTGTGATAATCTGATGACTAAGTGAGCGAAGATGGTTGGCAACGATGGCTTCGGCTTTTTGTCCGGAGGCGGTGGTTGTGGTGGGTTGGTCGCCTGGGTCGGGCTGAGTGGCTAATGGATGTGTATCGGCGGAAGGGTCTGGGAGTATATTACTATTTGGATTGGCTGGGTTAGTGTTCGCTAGCTCGCGGATAGGACGAAAGCTTCTGCGGTGCTCGGGGCAGATGCCATGAGTGAGGAGTGCTTGGCGATGGGCGGCGGTGCCATAACCGACATGTTTGTCAAAACCGTATTCTGGGTACTGCGTGGCAAGCTGAGCCATGTAATCATCTCGTGCAACTTTAGCGATGATGGAAGCCGCAGAGACTTCTTTGACGAGAAGATCAGCCTTTTTGAGCAAAGTAACTCGGTTGGTAAGCGGAGTGTCTGATAGAAAATTCACCGTACCATCGATGATAATTTCGTCAAATGGTGTTTTCTGAGTGAGGATTTGTTTGACGGCGCGATGAGCGGCGAGTTTTAGCGAATTGCCCAAGCCGTAGCGGTCAAGCTCGGTCGCAGAGACCCAACCAAGACCAGTGATGCCGTGTTGCAAGATGATGGCGTTGAGAGCAGAGCGTTTCTTAGGACTGAGTTTTTTGGAGTCGGTGAGCTGATCTATCCAGCTGGGGTCTTCGGTCTCGATGTCTTGTTTAGAATTGCTTGGTAGCGTGTTTTTGGTTGTGTTGAGTTTTGAAATTGTTTTGTCTTGTGTTTTTAGAATGACTGCGCCTATGACTAACGGCCCCGCCCAGGGGCCGCGTCCGACTTCATCAATACCGAGGATAATTTTACTCAGCTTTGGCTTCTTCTGCTACGGGAGCGGTTTCGGCGGTGGAAGCCTCGTTTGCTGGGGTCTCAGCTACTGGGAGAGCATTGACTGCTGCGCGATCAAAAGCTTTGTTGGTGAGACGAGCGGATTTACCAGAGCGTTCACGCAAGAAGGAAAGGTTTTTGCGACGAACTTTAGCACGGTGAACGATCTCGATCTTCTCAACTAATGGGTTGTGAATTAAGAAAGATTTTTCGACACCTACGCCAGATGCAACCTTGCGAACGGTGATGCGAGCGGTGTGGGAATCTTTGCGATCGGTGCGAATAACAACGCCCTCGAAAGTCTGGGAGCGAAACTTCTCGCCTTCTTTAATTTTCTGGGTAACGCGAACGGTGTCGCCAGAGCGGACGTCAACAACAGCGGACTTCTTTTGAGCGTCACCAATCTTTTTCAAATCTATAAAACTCATAATTTAACCTTTATATTACAACTTTTTTTATTTTATCATAGTTTTTGGATTTTGAGAAGAGGGATTTGTTTTAAAATGACCCTATTATTCCATTATATCATACTTTGTTTAGAAAGTCAATATCATTTTTGCTTGAGGGCTTGGCGGACGCGTTCTTCGACAGAAAGAGTAGGATCAACATCAGCGAGAGCAGCAGTGGCTTCTTTGAGTGGGAAGCCAAGTGCGATAAGGGCATCGAGGGCTTCGTCGGTGGGGGGTTTTTCGGCTTTGATTTGATAGGCTTCGCTGCGACCATAGTGGGATGGCAGGCCGACTTTGTCGCGGAGATCGACAATGACGCGCTCGGCGGACTTTTTGCCGACGCCACTGGCTTTGGAGATGAACGCAATGTCGTCATTGGCGATAGCATTACGGACTTCTTCAGGAGTGCTGAGGCTCAAGATAGACATAGCGGCTTTGGGGCCGATGCCGTTGACGGAGATGAGCATTTCAAAAAGTTTTTTGGCGGCGAGACTAGTAAAGCCATAGAGATCTTCACCGTTTTCGCGGACGGAGTGGTAGGTGTAGAATTTGGTTTCACCATCAACGTTGACCATCTCGGCGTCGGGCGCACTGATGGTAAGCTCGTAGCCGACGCCATGGACGTCGACGATGACGAGGTTTTGGAATTTTTCAGTGATTTTTCCGATGATGTGGGCGATCATGAGGCTATTTTCTGTGCTTGCGACCAAATAAATTTAGAACGATGAATACTAGTAACGCTAGGCCGAGCGCACCGAGTGAAAGGTAGAGCGGCCACATTTCGGGTTCGGCTGGCTCGATGACTTCAGTGGTTTCCTCGGTGACAATAGCTTCGTCAGCGATGGGATCGTTGATGTCTTCAGCGATTGGGGTTACATCAACTGGATAATCACGTGGTTGTGGTGCGGTGTTCATATTTTCTCCTTTGTTTATTTAATTATAGCATAAGCCAGTGACTGAAGGATGACTTTACGATGAATGGCGGTATTCCTAGGTTGTCTTGGCGGCGAAAGAATGCACGATAGCTACAGCGAGCGCATCGGCAGCATCGTCGGGCTTGGGGACTGTTTTGAGTTTGAGATGGACGCGCACCATTTCCTGGACTTGAGGCTTGTGTGCCATGCCGTAGCCACAGATGGCGTTTTTGATTTGATTTGGACTATACTCGAAAATGGGTAGATTGTGCTGTTTGGCAACGAGCAGACAGACGCCACGAGCTTCGGCGACAGAGATACCCGTAGTGATGTTTTGCTTGAAAAAGAGTTTTTCGATAGCTATGACGTCGGGGTGATTGTCGGCAATGATTTGGTGGAGAGAGTCATGGATATCGATAAGCCGGTCAGGGAGAGGCGTGTGCGGTGGTGTGGTAATGACGCCATAGTCAATGGCTTGATTGTTTTCGATAACGCCAAAACCGCAGATGCCAGTACCAGGGTCGATGCCTAAAATGCGCATTTTGAACCCTCTTGAGTAAATTTAGTGTTCAAAACATTGACTTCTACGCAAAAGTGTGCTATAATGGAAGGATAGGACATGTTTTACTCCTTGACATAGTCAATGAGGGTAGAGCGTAAATCTTTAACGGGGATAATAAAGGGGTCTTTGATGGTAGCGGGAGCGATGGCATGGCGGAAGCCGAGCTTTTTGGCTTCAGCGATGCGTTGGTCAGGACGAAAGGCAGAGCGTACTTCCCCGCCAAGTCCAACCTCTCCAAAGACAACGTAATCTTCGGATAGTTTGCGACCGGCGGCGGCTGAGGCCATAGCAAGACAGATGGCAAGATCAGCAGCGGCATCTTGAAGCTTAAGACCGCCCACGACATTAATATAGACGTCTTTGTCGGAGAGCTTGAGTTTGGTGCGGCGTTCGACGACGGCAATGAGTAACGATAAACGGTTTGCGTCGAAGCCAGAGCTGGTGCGGCGCGGGTAGCCAAAAGTAGTGGGGGTGACGAGAGCTTGAATTTCAACTAAGATAGGGCGGGTGCCATCGAGGGTAGCGAGAATAATAGAGCCGTCAGTGTTTTGGCGCTCGGCGAGAAGGGTGGCGGAAGGGTTTTCGACTTCGGCGAGACCTTTTTCGTTCATCTCAAAAATAGCAGCTTCACTGGTGGAACCGAAGCGGTTCTTGACGGCACGGATAATTTTAAATCCACCGTAGCGGTCACCTTCAAAATTCAGGACAACATCAACGAGGTGTTCAAGGACTTTTGGACCAGCTAGTGTGCCATCTTTGGTAACGTGTCCAACGATGATAACGGCAGTATTAGATGCTTTGGCGGCGCGGATAATGAGATTGCCACAGTTAGTAACCTGAGAAATACCACCTGGAGCAGACGAAATCTCGGCGAGGGTAAGGGTCTGGATAGAGTCGACAATAACAAGATCGAAATTCCCTGTCTCGATGGTCTTGGCGATGTCATTGGCGGAGTTACTGCTGGCGAACTTGAGCTTGTCAGAAGAGGCACCGAGACGAATGGCACGGAGTTTGACTTGCCCGGCAGATTCCTCACCGGAGACATAGAGAACTTCTTTGCCGGAGTTGGCGATAGCAGCACAAAGCTGCATAAGTAAAGTAGATTTGCCAATACCAGGCTGACCAGCAAGCAACATGACGGAGCCCGCAAGAATGCCTCCACCAAGGACTATATCAAGATCACGGAAGCTGGTCTGGAGACGGGACTTTTGGTTGGTGGATTCGATAGTGTTGATACTAGCCGAGTCTAGGACTTTGCCAGAGACTTGCCCGCGTGCAACAGCGGATTTACCAGATGTTTCTTCAGTGGGAATGGGCTGCTCAAGGAGTGAATTCCACGCGCCGCATTCGCTACAACGTCCAGCCCACTTTTGATAAGTGGTGCCGCATTGCTGACAGACGAATTGGGCGCGTGCTTTAACCATAGTATTATTCTATCATAGGTTGGGAGATTTAGTAGGTTTGACGTGAATGGCTTTTGGCAAGAAGATGCGAATGGGCTTAAAGGAAACAAGAAAGCCCTAGGGCGAACCGTAGGGCTTGTTTCGCGTATGAACACTAGAATTTCGGGTCAAGCTCGATGAATTCCTGCCAGGGCGCAGGCGGAAAATTCTTTTCGCGTCGTGCAAGCACTGGACTTTTGGGTTTTCTACGCATTAAATCTCCTGTTTAAGTGCTGTCGCATGAGAAGCTAGCAGTAATGAGCTAATCGACCTAACCTTCCGCGACTTATCTATGATAGCAAAGATGTTGAGTAATGGCAAGCATAAGCCAGTGAATTCTGGGCAATAAATATGCTATAATTAGGGTATGGATAAGTCGAAGTTGACATCAAGGAGGAGAGCTCAGAGCGATAATGGCGATGGGGTTTGGAAGAAGATTCTTGTAGTGCTGAAGAGGCTTTGGATGGGGGTTGGGAGCTTTTTGAAGGCAATTGGGCGAGCCCTGCGGGATCTGTGGCGAAGTTTTTTGAGATCTTTTGCGAGATGGGCGGATCCAAAGTTGGAACCATACCGAGATAAGAAATTATCAAAAGATTTTGATGATATGAAAAAGCCGGTGGTAGTAGAAGAGACAACTTATGCGCCGGTTGTGCCAATGGCGCCTGAAACACGTGAAGACCTTTTTGCGTTGCTCCGTGAAGCGCCAATGACTGTGTTGACAGGCAATGAACGTAAAGCGATGGTGGCAATACTAGACTTGCCATTGACGCGAGTGTCCGAAATAATGACACCAGAGAAGAAAATCGTTTTCGTGGATCAAGATGAAAAGATGGGGCCGTTAGTCTTGGATAAACTATACCATTCGGGTTTTACCTATTTCCCGGTGGTAAACGGACAAAAACACATTATCGGGACGTTGCATACAGCGTTGCTGAATAGCTTGGATGTGAAAGACACGAAGCCAGCCAAAGACGTGATGGAACCGCGGGTGTATTATATTCGAGCAGATTATACATTGGAGCAGGCGCTAAAGGCGTTTCTGCGGACAAATAGCCAATTGATGCTCGTAGTGGATCATTATGAAAGATTGGCAGGGATGCTGACCTTTGAACAGATGCTAAGCTTCTTGTTTGATGCAAAGTTTCAAGATGATTTTGCGAAAGATGATGATAGGCTGGCGGTGGCGAAGAGAAAAAGTTAGTGCTTGCTTCTATGCCATAAATTTGGCAAAAAACTAGGCTTGTATAAACGTAAAAATTAAAGTACA
Organism: uncultured Candidatus Saccharibacteria bacterium; assembly: GCA_946560015.1. Classification (GTDB taxonomy): domain Bacteria; phylum Patescibacteriota; class Saccharimonadia; order Saccharimonadales; family Saccharimonadaceae; genus Nanosyncoccus. Next base: position 29,876 of record CAMNUC010000009.1, read on the forward strand.
ATGAGAGTGTCCTGAGTTTGTAGAATATGCGTTTATTTCTTTTGATATTGTTTGTCCCATGTGGATAAACGGCATCATGAGGAATAAGCTGCATGGAAAGATATCTCGGAAGAGACGTTACTTCTACAAGCTCAAGGACACCCTCGTGGTGCCATTTTTGTATTAGCAAAAGCACATAGATAAAGTATGTTG
>CAMNUC010000010.1 GCA_946560015.1 uncultured Candidatus Saccharibacteria bacterium
AAACCATTCAGGATTACGCAAGCGTAACCTTGAACAAGGTGTGTGAGAATACTGACGAGCCAGAAACGCCTACCCCAGAAGATCCTAGTGATCCTGGTACGGAGCAACCTTCTGACCGCCCGCAAGACAAGCCTACTCCCGCTCCAACTCCTGACGTAGAGTTGCCAAATACCGGTGCTAGCACCGTGGCTGGTAGTGTGATTGGACTTGGCTCGATTGCAACCTCCGCTGGCTACTACATTGCAAGTCGCCGCGCACTTCGTAAGTAAAGTACGTAGCAATATAACTAAAAGCCCCTTCTTAAGGGGCTTTTAGATTGTCGTGCATCTTGCTAGCAACAGGAACCTTAGGCCATCTAGCAATCTATTCTAATGAATTAAGTTAAACTATTACCCGCACTAAACACACTAGATAGTACAAAGTTCACAATCGCAAATGCTAGAATAGCCACGATTAGACCTACTACACCATAAAGAATAGTATTACGAGCCTTAGCCACTTTGGCACTATCACCCTGTGAAGTAATAAAGCTAATACCACCCATAATCATCATTACTACTGCGACAAAGCCTACGATACCGATGATTACATTGATGATAGTGTTCACGGTGCCCATTAGGTTATTGTTGTTATTGCCACCCTGCATAGTGCTGCATTTATCTAAGCTAGCCTGCCATTCGTTGCTTGTGCCTGGACACAAAATCACGCCATCTGCATACGCTGCTGGCGACAAATTAGCAACAGCACCTAAGCCCGCAACAGTAAGAACGGCTGCTACAACATTCAATAATAGCTTCTTCATTAAAACTCCCTTTAATTTTTTACTCTTATCTCCAATGATACAACACCTCTCCAAAAATGTCTAGACTGATAATGGTAAAAGAAAAAACGTAAAAATCCCCCTTGTCATTTAGCTCTCAATATGCTAAAATTAAAAATAGATTTTATAATATTGTTTAAGGAGTATCATGCCTGAACCTAAGAAACAAAGTAGCCCACGCAAAACGGGCCTACGTCGCAGTCATCTCCGCTTGAAACTGGCCCGTGCCGTCAATCGCACTTCTCCAGTCAAGGCTTTCGAGACCGCTAAAAAGACCCCAAATCTCAAGGTCAAAACCATTAAGCCAGCTAGCGCACAGACTACCAAGCAAAAGAAATCCGCTAAAAAAGCTGACGCTGCTGCAAAGCAGAAAAAAACTACAACCACAAAAGTCACTAAAAAGTCTAAATAAAGGGTAAGGGATTATGGCTAGTAACCGGCACTTAGGTAGAATTATTGTTTTACAAAGTTTGTATGAATACGAGTTTCGTACAAAGGCTGGTGACGAGTCAGCAGATATAGATACTATCGTTGCGAAAGATATTGAGCCCTATGCAAAAGCTTTAGGCGATACACAATTTGTCTACGAGCTAGCTAAGGCAGTGTCAAGCAGATTCAAAGAGCTAGATGGCACTTTGCAGCCAATGGCTTCCGAATGGCCTCTTGACACAATTGCAGCGATTGATCGCAATATTTTGCGCATGGGTTTGTATGAGTTGAAATATTGTGGTGACACGGTGCCGCCAAAAGTTGCCATCAACGAGGCGGTCGAACTAGCCAAAGAATTTGGCGCTGATAGTTCATCGAAGTTTGTGAATGGTGTACTTGGCACGGCTTATCGTGCGCAGTATGGCGACGATAAGGTCAAGCCAGCACCACAGCCAGAAGCCCCAGAGGAACAACATGGCGAAGAAAAAGAAACGGAGGGTGAAGCATAGCGTTACTCGCCTCGAGGTGAAGCCACGCAAAGCCGCTCAGCCCATTCCACCAGTCGTGGAACAGCCTAAGGTGCCAGAGGCGCTACCGCTGAAATCCGAAAGAGTTTCAGCAGTGACGCGTTTGTCGGCTAGGATGTTTCGGAAGCCCACCATCCAAGAAGTTGTGCGTGAGCCAACTGCTGGTGGGATCGTTTTTCGCATCAACAAGACCGATAATGATATCGAGATTCTCCTCATTCAGGATTCCAAGGGTCGCTGGACAATCCCCAAAGGTCATATTGAGCACGGCGAAACCGCCAAACAAACCGCCATCCGTGAGATTGGCGAAGAAGCAGGACTTTTTCACATCGATGTCCTACTTTGGCTTGGTAAAATTCACTTCCAGTATCGTCGCATTGACAAATTAGTACTCATGACTACGCAGATCTACCTCGTCAAGTCACTCGACGACCACGAAAAGCCAACCAAAGAACAATGGATGCGCGGTATTAAATGGTTCAAGTTTAATGATGCGATTGAAGCCATTGAATACGAAGATATTGAGAAACTAATGTGGGTAGCAAAAAATAAAATTCGCCAAGGAGTATAGTATATGAATAAAGATGATTATCAAGCTTTTGCACGCGAGAAACTAGGTTTTGAGTTCAAAGATATTGATTTATTAATCACGGCGTTAACACATCGCAGCTATGTTAATGAACACAAGCAGAGCGCACACGCTCATAACGAACGCTTGGAGTTCCTAGGCGATGCCGTACTGGAGCTCGTTACCTCAGATTTCTTATACCGCAATTTCGATGAACCAGAGGGGTTAATGACATCTTGGCGCTCCGCTCTCGTGCGCACAGAGAGCATTGGGGCTGCAGGCGAAGCACTCGGTTATGGCCCACTCGTGCGTCTATCTAAGGGGGAGAAACATGGTTCTGAGCGCGCCCACGCGGTAATTCTGGCAGACTGTTTTGAAGCGGTCATCGGTGCAATTTATCTAGACCAAGGTTACGATACCGCCAGAGCTTTCATTTCCAAGCATATTCTTGTCAAAATTGACAAAATTCTCGAAGAAGGCTCTTGGCGTGACCCTAAGTCCTTCCTTCAAGAGCTCGCGCAGCACCAAGATGGTTCTACTCCTAGTTACCACGTCTTGGGCGAGGAAGGTCCCGATCACGATAAAACCTTTACTGTGGGTGTCTATGTCCTTAAGCAACTCAAGGCTGAAGGTCAAGGCCACTCCAAACAAGAGGCTGAGAGTAATGCTGCTGCCGAAGCCGTCAAAATCTACCTCAAACAAAACCCCTCCTTCCAATATCGCCGCCCCAAGCACCGCTCGCTTGAGTATTAATTATTTGCAAACGCGCAATAAAAGTGCATAACTACGGACTATTCTATAACCTAGACCACAGAGGCGCCTATCCAGGTGCCTCTTTACTTTTCTACGAAACTTTGCTATAATCATACTAATTAATAACTAAGGAGAAATATGCTAGCGATTCGTATGCAGCGTAACGGCCGGACGCACTCACCTGTGTACCGGATAATCGTCCAAGAAGCGCAGCGCCACCCACTTTCGGGTCGTGTTGTAGCCGAGGTCGGTAATTACAACCCAGAGACCAAAAAAGTGGTTCTCGATCAAGAAAAAGTCGAGTTCTACCTCAAAAATGGCGCTCAGCCATCTAGCCGGGTAGCCTTTGTCTTTAAGAAAGAAGGAATCAAACTTCCATCTTGGTACAAAGAAGCTCCACAGAAGCAGGCCAAGGCCAAGCACGCCGACAAGCTTCGTAAAAACCAGCCTAAAGAAGAAGTCGCTCCTGAGGCTCCAGCCGAGGAAGCCGCCGAAGCTCCAGCCGCTGAGTAAGTCAAAAATAAGTCAAACCCCCGACCATTACGATCGGGGGTCTACCTATACGAAATTAGTCGTCATCTCGGCGTTCATGCTCACGTCGATCAAGCCATTCTTCGCAGTTCTTGCAACTGTTACACATGCGCTCAATCTCTTTGTGTGTCTTGATGAACTTCGCTAACGACCAAAACATGGTCGCGCAGAATGCTACAGCGAGTGCACCAATCATAACATAAGCTATGTCTACTTCGGGCACCTTGTTTGGTTGATAATCGCCTTCGCCGTCACCGTAGTCTGCTTCAGGATTTTGCATGCCATCAACGGGCGGATTTTCCGGTGTAGGACTTTCAACTTTAGGTGTCGTCTGACTAGGTATCACCGGTGTGACGGGTGCCTGATTGGCGGTGGAATCACTAGGCTGTTTGATGTCAGTGCTACTGGAAGCCTGACCACCAGTCTGTCCGTCTACCCAATCCCAGAATTGGTCTTGCTGACTGGTATTCCAGTCAGAGATAGTGTCTTGTGCGTCGCTGATGCCCTCCTTAGCTCCTTCAATCAGCCCAGGCAACTTTTCCTTGCCGGCCTCATAGAGTTCACCGGCTTTATCGGCGGCCGCTCCAGCCACTTCTTTACCCTTGTCGATGATTTCGGGCGCTTTTTCTTTGCCAGCTTCGTAGAGCTCGCCAGCTTTGTCTTTGGTGCTTTGCCAAAGCTCGCCGATTTTGTCTGTAAAGGATGCCGTGGCTTCTGCCTGGACAGGGAAGGCAAAAATCGCCAAAACCACTGCCATGATTACTAATTTTCGCATTTTAAGGTGCATATCTACCCCTCCTTAATATCTTGCCATCTGCTCCTCGCGGACAGCATATATATGCCTGCAAAACCTAGCGCAAAACGCAAGTTTCCGCCTACATACTTCCATTATAGCACACTTGCATCAAAAAGTCAATGCTTTCTTGACAACTGCTTGTAATAATGCTAAAATAACACAAAATTGACAAAAACCAAATCTTGCCGTATGATAAAATAAGTGGAATTTATATCCTCGGACCTTAAAAGGAGATGATCAAATGAATTTGACGGCAAAAGACATCTTTCAACAGCTTCAATCCGCTGTGCGCGCTGGCGTTAGCCCGCAGGAGTTTCCGACCGGTACAGTTATCCCTGACCTCTGGACTGATCTTAAAACCCAAGAAGTCTACCAGATGCCCCTGATTGTTGTGGGTTATTGTATTGTCAAGCCGATTGGTCGGAAGAAGTGCCTTGGTGCCATCTTGCTGCGCCAAAACGCTTCGCCAGATCGACTACCGTTTGACGAAAATGCTTGCAATGTCTTTCACGGGTCTAGCCTTGAGCGCTGGCAGAATAGTGACAACGGCTATCCTGCGGGATGTTCGGCTGGTCTACTAGCAGCAGTCACTGAAGTCGAAATCGATAAAAAGCCCACAAAATTCTTCCCGCCCTCGTTAGAAGAGCTAGGTATAGGTGAATCCGATAGTCCACAGCGAAGTCAGTTAATCTGGGAATATTTCCGTAAACCTTGCGATTCCGATGGCCACGATGCTACCTATGACCTCTATTTTAAAAATTACCGTCGTTACGTCGAGCGGCGCACTTTTCGCAATACTGCCGGCGAGCCTCAATGCTGCTGGCTGCGTGGACCGAACCGCGGCCATGCCAGATACGCCTGGTGCTATCTTACGAACCACGAGGCAGTACCTTATAATGTTTGCTCTCCTACCCCATACCTCACCGCCTGTGTCATCTGCTGATCTCCACACCGCCCCTAGGGCGGTTTTATTGTCAACAGAAGGCCTCCGGATAGTCCGGGAGTCCCGTTAGTTCTATATCTGAGTCTTAAGAACTTTGTGTCGTTGGGAAGAAATTAATATCCTGGAAGCTTACCGCGTGGCATACTGACCGGATTTCCCAAAAACCGCTTGTATTTTCTTAACTTGTGCTATAATAAAAATATATAACAAAAATAAACTGGAGACCATATGTCAACCATTGACCAACAATTTGTAGAATACATCGTAAAAACCCTCGTCAACAACCCAGACAAAGTCGTTGTTGAACGCGAAATCGACGAACGTGGCGTGTTACTGAGCTTGAGCGTAGACCCAGAAGACGTTGGTCGCGTCATCGGTAAGCGCGGCGCTACCGCCCAAAGCATCCGCACCCTTTTGCGTGTGCTCGGCACTAAAAACGGCGCTCGTTACAACCTCAAAGTCGTTAACACCGATGAAGAAGGCGGCGCTCCTCGCCCTGTCGAGCGCGAAGTCGTTTCCGAAGAAGTCCAAGAAGAGACTGAAGACGGTGGTGATATCGCCGAAAAAACCCGCGAAGAACTCGCTGACCTCGACGATCTTGAAATCTAATCATTTCGCAATCACAAAAGAAAGCCCCCGTACTGGGGGCTTTTGCGTTGCTCCGTATAGGAGTCATGGAATCGGCGACATTTTCTGCTGCTAGGATCATCACTAGGCTAAATTTGGTGCCAAGTCTATGTGCTGATACCCGGTGCGGGCTCAGACCAGAGCTTCAGTCCGAAATGAGCGGCGTAATCTTGGGCGGTTTTCATAGTCGGCACAAACACGTCACCCCTTACGTCATCTATGATGTAGTACTCCGCTTGCTGCTCTGGCGTCATTGTTAGGGCGACCTGTGCCGCGTAATTTTGGATAAAAGCGATAGCTTCCTCCCGCTCAGGCCAGCCGGCTTCGCCTGGATCTAAGTAATAGATCGTCGAGAGAGTGCGTACGATGGCGTGCTCAAAGGGGTTGCCAGCGGTGAAGAATAGAAAATCTCCGTCTGAGAAAGGCGAATCGGAATTGGGATGAGTGTGCACATGCGTCAGATCTGTTTCATAGATCAAGCGCTCCAGCGCCTCGATCGGCAGAGAAACACCATGTGCATCGTTCGAACAATATTGGATTAAGGAATTCCCATTCCCATCGAACACGCCACAGACCTCAAACTCGCTATCTATTGCGTGTATCAGGAATTCGTCCAGCGTTGCACCGTAATCGGCGTTGGAGAGAGCTTGCACCTCCTCTAAGGTTATTGCGTCGTCGGGCGGTTTTGGCTCTTGCTGGCATCCAGTTAAGACCGTCAGTGTCGTAAGCACTGCGAGGAACAGGGCTAGGGCTTTCTTCAGTGTTTTCATGGTTTCTCCTCCCATTGTTTTTTGCGGAAAATGCAGCCGTAAAGAGCAGATAGCAGGGCTATCAAATATATTGTATCATACACTAAGTAAAAAGTCAATAGCAAAACCGCAAATACTCCAGAGCTGCAAACTTAAAGAATGTAAAAGCCACGATACATCCTGCTAAATGTTGTAAAAAGTACATAAAACTTATCCACCAAAATAACAGAGGTAGAATGACACACCGTTGTAAAAAATACAACATAAAAATGGCATAAAAATCCGCCCTAGTATTGTTAATAATGTAAGCATGAGTTATAATAAAAACAGTTCGAAAGAACATTCGGCTAACTGCGAGCCAACGTTTAAGAGTTGAGAGCTTATATGTTCCAAAAAGCTGCCCGCCCGTAAGGGTCAGACGAAAAGTTGAGTCGTCGGGGCGGCTTTTTGGTGGTTTTGGCGCTTTTAGCGCCTACAATACCTTCGATACTCTCGATATTTTTGGCGACTTTGGTGCCTCGTAGTGGCGAAAACCGCTGCAGTATCAAAATTCATCTTCACCAAATAAAAATAATACCCGCCCGAGAGGGGGCGGGTGGGGCTTAGCTGGTGGCGATCTCCATAATGTCCGGCCAGAGATCCAATGCATCGGAGAAATCTGTCATGCAGTGGCCCTCCAAGTAGGCTTCCAATGCTGGTTGGAGGACCACTGGGTCCTCGCTAGTCACCAGAGTGACAGTGCAGGCGATGTCCTTCTCGTCGCGGTGCTCGTAGTGCACCAATATTGCCCACTTAGCATCGCGCACCGCGTAGTAGATCATCTCGGGGTCGCAAGTCGGAAAGCTGATATCTACCGTGCCGTCCGAGACCAGGACAGTATAGTCCTGCTCCAGCGCTGAATCGACCTGCCAAAGCTTTTCATAGGTTGTATTGGGGTTAGCAATACTGACCTGATGAACCCCATACTGCTTCACGGCGTCCAGCCCCAGCATTGGGTAGACAGTTACCTTGGGACGCTTACCTATGTGGCCCAGCATGATCGTTCCTGAAGAAATAGCGTGACAACGCCGGTAAGCTACTTTGTCGTCCACCGTTTTGATGACTCGAATCCCTAGGCTACCGCCGACCATTACATGAGAATGGACACTCCAGCCATCATACTGAAAACAGCCGTTTTTGATTAAATGGTTCGCCTCGCCCACATCACTACCAATCACCAGTGAATGGCACGAAACTACGTTGTAGTTCACAACGTTAAGGACAAATTCTAAATCAAACATCTTTCTCCCCTCACGTTTTAAGCCCGCCGGCTATAGAATTACCGCACTTCATACGGCGGATGGAGACCCTGAAAGGCGGTTGGGTCTCCGTCGGCCGCATGAAAATATTTTGATAAATTCTATACCCGATAGTTGGCAAATCGCGAGAAAAATCTAGCACAAGGGAATGCATGTAAAAGCTTCACTCAGCTAAGCCAAAAAGTGCTTAAAACTGTTACAGATCAATCTTGCAACAGGCCTATAATTTCATTATAGCACACCTATGTAAAAAAGTCAAGCTTTACCTCAAGTAGGCTCCTTTAGTCCCGTCGCCCAAGCTTAAAAAGCGCCCCGTGTGGGGCGCTCGTAAGCGAGTGATATTAGGACTGGTCGTCAGGTCGACCAGTACCCGAGAAGCTTTCTTCCTCATCATCCTTATCCTGGGCGCTGGCATTTCGGCTTTGCTCAAACCAGTCAAATTTGCTATCCTTATCAACGTCTTCTTTACATCCACTTTGCAGCAATATAGCATTTCTTAACTTTACAACATTATACAAATTTGCCAGTGAGATAGCCAATGCAGCAAGCAGGCCAATGGCTACAATTAACTCAAATACACGCAGCTGCTTGGGCGTATCGCCTCTGACAGGATGAATTGGCATGTCCACGTCTATATCCGTAGAGCCATCTGAGCCTGTATCAGCAGGACTCTTCGGGTCTGATGTGCTATCAGAATCGTCAGAAAGAGCCAACGCGTCCTCATCAAGCGATGTGTGAATGTCGAAACGCAGCGTGGCGGACTCACCACCGCACAACCAGCCATCCATCACCATATCAACCTGATCTCGGAAAAGGTCAGTATAGCTCACAGTGTATTCTCCGTCTGCATGGGGTCTATAGTGGGAAAGCTGACTAATTTTTTCTTCATATCTCTGGAAAGCGGAGTCTGCGACATACTCAATCGTAAGATTCTGGCTGGCTTCGAGTAATACGCTCGACGAGATGATCTCTGGAGCGGTATTCCTAGAACTAAGCTTTACCGTCAGCTGTCTTGCGGTACCAGCCTGAATAGTGGATGGCATATATACCAGAGCGTTTGCGTCATAGGCTGTGTGTTCGGCAGATACTGTAGTGATGGCGGCATCGTTGCGGCAGAAGAACTCCACGCGGTATGTTTGATTGGGTTTAAGTATCAGAATCTCATCACCCCGATAGCACTTGCCGGTACTGAGGTCGGTAATGCTAACGAAATCAAACTCATTGCCAAACTCGGGGTGATCCTTAATAGAGTTGAAAACCACGTAGTTGGGCGGATTGTCGATCGTGAAGCTGTCGCGTTTGCCCTCATAGATGCCAGGTAGCTCCGGCTCCTCCGTGGCGTCAATGTACTCGGCGTGGGCGGGAAGCATGGCGACAAAGACGACGCCAATTGTCCCTAAGGCCAGGGATAAACGCATCATCATGTCTGTGAGTTTCTGGATTTTCATAATATCTCTCCTCATTTCAGAATTTGGGAACTAAAATCGCTAGGGACGCAGGGTTTGACATCTCCTTTCTCTAATATCACTCTCTCAAGGTACGGAAGTGTTTTGTATCAAAGAGTCTAATAGGGCAAAACACTCCTATCCCTTCATTATAGCACACAAAGGCAAATATGTCAATAGGTGCAGAGGTATTTCTGGCAAGAAGTTGCACCGGTACATAATATGTTGTAAAAGTTACAACAGTTTCTTAAAACACCCTTGAAGAATTGCAAAAAGTGTGTATAATCAGTATCAAGAAGTAGTGTGCGGTGTTTTTAGTGCTTGGGCATGAGTTTGGGTGCTGCATCGTCCCAGAGTGGCGAATTTGGGGCAATCTAAACATCGCAGTAATCTTCGGCGCTACAAGCCCAAAACCAAGCGAGAGATGGTTTGAGCTTGACTCGCTAAGCGAGAGATTATTAACACTAAATTAAAGAGAGGAAACTGTGAGCAAAACATCATCTGCTGGCCGCCGTATCTTTTTCACCGAAGGCGACCAAGCGCTTCCGATCCCAGATCTGATTTCGCACCAGACCGATAGCTGGAACGATTTCGTAAAATCTGGGCTTCGTGAAGTCTTTAACGAACTAAACCCTATCGATGACTATAATGGTAATAAATTGTCGCTAAGGTTTAAAGATTATTACTTCAAAACACCCCTAGAAGATGAAAAAACCGCCAAAATGAACCTTTCTACCTATGCAGCACCACTGCATGTCAAGGTAGAGCTCACTAACAAGGTAACTGGCGAGATCAAAGAACAGGATATCTATTTCGGTGACTACCCATGGATGACTGACCGCGCTACCTTTATTATTAATGGTACCGAACGCGTGGTGGTTTCACAGCTGGTGCGCTCGGCTGGTGTATTCTTTACCGCTGACGAAGCAAATGGTAAGAATTATTACGGCGCCAAAGTCATTCCTGGTCGTGGTGCTTGGCTCGAATTTGAGACCACACCAAACGGGGTCATTAATGTCAAAATCGACCGCCGTCGCAAGATCCCAGTTACGACTTTTCTGCGCGCCCTAGGGATTGATACTGACGAGAAAATCCGTCAGACTTTTGAAGAAGTTGATACTGGCGCCATCAGCTATATTAATGCCACCCTTGAGAAAGACACCAGCACCAACCAAGCTGCTGCGCTTCTCGAAGTTTACCGTCGTTTGCGTCCGGGCGATCTTGCCACCGTCGAAAACGCTAAGTCCATGATCGAGCACGCTTTCTTTGACTATCGTCGCTACGATAGCTCACGCGTAGGTCGCTATAAGCTCAATCAGCGTCTTGGTTTTGACACGCCAAATGATGAGGCACACCGCACCCTACAGATGAAAGACCTCATCGCAATCGTTAAAGAGATTATTCGCCTCAATAACACTCAAGAACCAGCTGACGATATCGACTCTCTTGCTAATCGTCGCGTGAAGTTGGTAGGCGAGCTTGTCCAGCGTCAATTCCGTCTTGGTATGCTGCGCCTACAACGTAACATTCTTGATCGTATGCTGATGGCGGATCCTAAAGAAGTTACTCCATCACAGCTCCTCAACTCTCGTCCAGTCGTAGCTGCCGTCAAAGAATTCTTCTCTAGCTCACAGCTCTCGCAACTCATGGACGAAGTCAATGGTTATTCTGAGCTTGCTCACAAGCGTCGTCTGTCCAGTATGGGCCCTGGTGGTCTTACCCGTGAACGCGCTGGCTTTGATGTGCGCGATGCTCATCCGACCCACTATGGTCGCATCTGTACCGTCGAAACGCCAGAAGGTGGTAACGTTGGTCTCGTGCTTAACCTTGCTACGTATGCCCGTGTGAATGAATACGGTTTCATCGAAGCCCCATACCGTGTAGTTAAGAATGGTAAAGTTACTGATGAAGTAGTTTATGTCGATGCTGCACTTGAAGAAGATATGGTGATTGCCGATGCTTCCGTGAAGCTCAATGACAAAGGCGAATTCGTCGAAGAATGGGTATCTGCTCGTATTCATGGTCGCCCAAGTCAAGTCTTGTCTAGTCAAGTTACGCATATCGATGCTGCCCACAAGGAAATTCTTGGTACTTCCGCTAGCTTGATTCCATTCGTCGAGAAGAACCGTGTTGACCGCTCGCTCATGGCCTGTGCCATGCAGAAACAGGCTGTACCTCTACTTAAGAACGATGCCCCAGTAGTCGGTACTGGCATCGAACACGAAGTAGCCATGAATACCTCTCAGGTGATTGTTGCTGAGAATGATGGGGAAGTTACTCGTGCTGACGGTGTTGCCGTTGTCGTCAAATACAAAGACGGCGAGAAGGAATATAAGGTTGATCATTTCGAGAAGACTAATGACGATCGCTGTTATAACCAGCGCGTTAAGGTTGCTCGTGGCCAAAAGGTCAAGAAGGGCGACATTCTTATTGAAGGTGCTTCAGTTACTAACGGAGAGCTGGCACTTGGTAAAGATCTCTTAGTAGCCTTCATGCCATGGCGTGGCTATAACATGGATGATGCCATTGTAATCTCTTCACGCTTGGTCGAAGATGACAAGCTCACCTCGATCAATATCAAAGACTTCGATGTCGAAGTCCGTGAGACCAAACTTGGTCCAGAACAGGTCACTCGTGACATTCCAAATGTACCAGAACGCAGTCTCCGTCATCTTGGTGAAGATGGTATTGTAGTGGTTGGATCAGAAGTCCAGCCAGGCGATATCCTAGTTGGTAAAATTACTCCAAAGGGTGAACAAGAGCTCAGTTCTGAAGAGCGCTTGCTTCGCGCTATCTTTGGCGAGAAAGCCAAAGACGTACGTGACACCTCCGTTCGTATGAACGGCGCCTCGACTGGTAAAGTCGTCGGTGTTCGTATCTATACGCACGAACAAGGTCACGAACTCAAAGCCGGCGTTATCATGCAGATTAAAATCTACGTTGCCGAAATGCGCAAAATTAGCGTCGGTGATAAGATTGCTGGTCGCCACGGTAACAAAGGTGTGGTTTCGCGCATTCTGCCAGTAGAAGATATGCCTTTCATGGCTGATGGTACCCCAATCGACGTGCTCTTAAGTCCAATGGGCGTACCAAGCCGTATGAACCTCGGTCAGCTCTTTGAAACTCACCTTGGTATGGCGGCGCGTGCACTAGGCTATGAAGTAGCCACACCATCCTTCAATGGCGTGCCTGACGAAGTCATCTCCGATGAACTTGAAAAAGCTGGCTATGCTCGTGATGGTCGCGTCCAGCTCTATGATGGCTTGACTGGCGAACCGTTCAACGAGCGTACCTCGGTAGGCGTGATGCATATGCTCAAGCTTCACCACATGGTGGAAGACAAGATCCACGCCCGCTCGACTGGTCCATACACTGCCGTCACCCAGCAGCCACTCGGTGGTAAAGCTCAGAATGGTGGCCAGCGCTTCGGAGAGATGGAGGTGTGGGCACTCGAAGCTTATGGTGCTGCCACGGCTTTGCAGGAGATGCTCACTATTAAATCCGATGATGTCTACGGACGTGCTAAAGCTTATGAAAGCATTATCAAGCGCGAACCAATTGAGGGGCCAAAGCTTCCTGAAGGCTTTAACGTTTTGGTTAAAGAGTTCCAAGGTTTGGGTCTAAAAGTTGACCTCCTTGACCATGGTAACTCAACTGATGCTGGTGAAGTAATCGAGAAAACTTCTCGCGAAATCGAGAAAGAACGCGACGATCGCTTAATCTATGCACAACATGGCGTCCAACAGGATATTATGGATACCATTATTGATCTTGATGAAGAAGAGACTCAAGAATTACTTGATGATGAAGGAGTAGAAATAACAGAGGCTGAAGATTTGGATAATCTTCCAGTAGACGACCTAGACGCGGATACTGACGAGGATGGTTCACTTGACCTCGGAGAGGAGTTGTAAAATGGCTTGGATGGATAACTACATTAGTGCTAACGATTTTGACTCAATTCGGCTCAGCGTAGCTAGTAAGGAAGACATCCTTGGTTGGAGCTACGGTGAAGTCTTGAAGCCGGAGACCATTAACTATCGCACCCAGAAGCCTGAGCGTGACGGCCTGTTCTGCGAAAGGATTTTCGGTCCAGTCAAAGATATCAATCCACACGATTCTAAGCTTAAAGGCGTGCGTTCGCGTGAGGCCGCAGTTGACAAAGAAGGTAACCTAGTCACTAAGAGCATCGCTCGTCGTGAGCGTATGGGGCATATCACCTTAGCGGCACCAGTTGCGCATATCTGGTTTATGCGCGGCACACCATCGGCATTAAGCGTATTGTTGAATTTAACTGTCAAGAATATTGAAAAAGTGGTCTACTTTGCGTCGTATTTGATTATCGATGCTAAGGAAGCCGAAATCAAGCAGCGCCTCGAGGATCTTGAAGCCTCGACTGTGGCTGCTCGTGAAGCTATTCGTTTGCGCTATGAGAAGATGGCCGAAGACGCCAATGCTAATGCTACCGCCTTGGCCGACGAGCAGGCTAAGGAAATGGAGACACTGGAAGCCGAGTATGCTGCCAACAAGGTTGCGCTCGAAAGTCTCCAAAAAGGCGCCGTCATTACAGAACAGGCTTATCGCAACCTACCAGAGGACTATCTTGATCTCGTAGAAGTCGAAATGGGTGCCACTGCAATCACGAAACTTCTTGAAGAAATTGACCTTAAGACAATGATCTCTGAACTTCGTGAAGAAGCTGAGAACACAAAAGGCCAAAAGCAGAAGCGTGTCATGAAGCGTCTCAAGGTGCTTGAGGGCATGGAAGCGGCTGGTATTAAGCCGATCGATCTCGTGCTCACTGTGGTGCCAGTGATTCCGCCAGACCTACGTCCAATGATTGCTCTCCCTGGTGGACGCTTCGCTACTTCCGATCTTAACGACCTCTATCGTCGTGTTATCAATCGTAATAACCGCCTAAAGAAGCTTATTGAGCTGAATGCTCCAGCAGTAATTCGTCATAACGAAATGCGTATGCTTCAGGAGGCTGTCGATGCTCTCATTGATAACTCTGCTGTTCATGGTAGCCGCAGTGCTAGCGCTCAAAACGGTCGTCGTAAACTCAAAAGTATCTCTGACCTTCTCAAAGGTAAGCAGGGTCGCTTCCGTCAGAACTTGCTCGGTAAGCGCGTGGATTACTCTGGTCGCTCAGTAATCGTAGTTGGTCCGACTTTGAAGCTTAACGAGTGCGGTCTGCCAAAGCAAATGGCGCTTGAGCTTTTCAAACCATTCGTGATCTCTTGGTTAATTGCTAACGAACACGCTGCTAACATTCGCTCCGCTACACGCATGATCGATGCTGGTGAAGCTGTAGTCTGGGATGGTCTTGACGAAGTAATTAAGGGCAAGTATGTACTCTTGAACCGTGCCCCGTCACTTCACCGCTTGTCAGTGCAAGCCTTCCAGCCAAAGTTGATCGAAGGTAAGGCTATCCAGCTTCACCCGCTCGTAGCGTCTGGCTTTAACGCCGACTATGATGGTGACCAGATGGCTGTCCACCTTCCGCTTTCAGATGCTGCACAGGCTGAAGCTCGTGAACTCATGTCCGCCAGCAAGAACTTACTCAAGCCAGCTGATGGTGCGCCAGTGCTCGCTATTTATCAGGACGTAGTGCTAGGTATTTACTACCTCACTTACGACAAGCCTGGTACTGAAACCGACAAAGTCAAGCCATTTAGCTCCGTTTACGAAGCTGAGATGGCTTACGACCAAGGTTTAATCGCCCTTCAGACGCCGATCCGTGTCTTTGCGAAAGGGGCAATCCGTAATACTACTCTTGGACGTGTCATCTTTAATGAAATCTTGCCAAAAGATTATCCATACGATGACTCCGTCCAGACTAGTAAGCAACTCAAGAAGGTCATGGCTGACATCTTTGATATGTATGGTGCCGATACTACTGTTAAGACCGCCGATGCCGTCAAGAACCTAGCCTTTGAATATGAAACGATTGCTTCGGTTTCTACTGCTAAAGATGATTATCCAACCTATCCAGAAATCGACGATTTCATCGCTGAGGGTGACGCTAAGACTGCCTTGATCCAAGAGCAATTCGAACAAGGTCTCGTGACCGAGGAAGAACGCCACAACCTTACCGTTGCCAACTGGCGCGATATCGATAAGCGCATTTCTGACTTCCTCAAAGATCGCTTGTCTGAGATGGATACTGACATCGCCGTGATGGTGAACTCTGGCGCTCGTGGTAGCGTCTCCAATATCAAGCTTGCTTCTGCCGAGATTGGTATCATGGTCGATATTAACAACAATGAGATCGAGCTTCCAGTCAAGTCGAGCTACAAGAAAGGTCTCAATACTCTAGAATCCTTCATTGCTACTCGTGGTGCTCGTCAAGGTCAGGTCTCTACGGCTCTACGTACTGCTGACTCTGGCTACCTCACTCGTCGTTTGGTCGATGTGGCACAGGACGTCTTCACCACTAATGAAGAGGCACCTGATCCAGGCTTTGCCGTCTACCGTAGCGAATCTGAATACACTGGCATTAGCTTTGCCGCCCGCATTGCTGGACGCTACACTGCTGAGCCTATTCCAGGTTACGTCGCTGCTGGCGAGCTCATTACCAAAGAAATGGCTGCCCAAATCGAGAATGACGACAAGATTGAGATGGTCAAGATCCAATCCGTCCTTACCACTACTGCAGTCGATGGTGTACCCCGCAAAGCTTACGGTGTCGATATGTCTACTCGTGAGCTAGTCGACGCTAATGAGCCAGTTGGTGTGATTGCCGCACAGTCTCTTGGTGAGCCAGGCACGCAGCTGACACTCGACACCAAGCACGGTTCCGGTGTTGCTGGTTCTGGTGCAATCGCGCGTGGTCTTCCGCGTGTAGAAGAGCTTCTCGAGGCCCGCGTGCCAAAGGGTCAAGCTTATGTTGCCACTATTGATGGCGTAGTTAGTGTGGCCGAAGAAAGTAACAAGTACGTTGTCACCATTACTCCAGATAGCGGCGATACCTTCCGCCTCGAACTCGAAGGACGCACGCCTAAGATCAAAGATGGTGCTAGCGTCAAAGCTGGCGATGTCATCGCTGACAAGGGTAAGGGCCTTGAACCGCTCGTATCTCCAGTCGATGGTAATGCTCAGCTCACCGATGATGCAATCATTGTCGTTGCCGAAGCTGGTGCCGCCGTCAAGACCGACATTCCAAATGAAGCCGAGCTCCTTATTCAAGATGGTGACCGCATCAAGGCTGGTGACCGTATCACTACTGGTTCTTTGAACCTCCAGGATCTCTTGCGTTTCAAGGGTGCAGAAGAAACCGCTCGTTACATCATGAACGACGTTATCTCAGTCTATGCCGCGCAAGGTCATGAGATTTCTGCTAAGCACTTGGAGATTATTGTCCGCCAGATGTTTAGCCGGGTGATGATCGACGATGCTGGCGGCTCTAGCTTCGTCTCGGGCGACATCGTCTCGAAGGCCGCCATCATCGCTGAGAACAAAGAACTCGAAGCCAAAGGCAAGCAACCAGCTACCTACCAGAGTCTCTTGCTTGGTATCACTAAGGTCTCGATCTTCTCAGACTCGTTCCTCTCGGCCGCGTCCTTCCAGGATACTACTCGTGTCTTGATTAACGCTGCCATCAATGGTCGCGTCGACCGCCTGAATGGTCTCAAAGAGAACGTCATTATTGGCCGCAAGATTCCTGTAGGTACTGGCGTAGTTCCTCTAGCAGCCACGGATAATGAAGCTGCTGAGGCTGCCGCCGAAACCGCCGACATGGAAAGCGCTCCTACTGCTGAAGAAGTAGCAGAGATGTAAAAACGTGGTGCTGAGTTTTCGACCTACGTGTCGGAAACTCTCGCACCTCCACTCCTGTTAAGCTCAAAAAGTTTTCGACCTACGTGTCGGAAACTTTTTATTGCAGATAATCGGTTTATCACCAGATTTACCCAGTCGTGTTACAATAGGGTTATGGATACTGCACTTCTCACTATGCGCCAAGTCAGCGCCAAACTAAACATTCCCAGCCGTAAAATTCGCAATTACTGTACTTGGGGTCTACTTAAGCATGTTCGGCATAATAAGGTCGGGCGACGCGTCTTTACGGCAGAGCAGCTGGACCAAATCGCTCTGCTGTATGGTTTACAAAAGGCTGGTTTTAATCGTGCCCAGCTCAAGCAATACGCCCGTACTCAAGACCCTACTCTCCAAAAATCCCTCCTCGCCACCCAGAAGCGCCAACTCTGGCAGGAGCTTGAAAATATCAAATCCAGCATTGACTTCATTGAGCGCCAAGAAGAGTTGCTCGGATAATAAATATACCTTGTGTGGTGCTACCGCTATTTTGTCGCCCCGTCCCTGTGATATAATAATTGCATGAACCCCACTAAATCCGAAATCATCACTCTTCTCAAGACTTCTCCGCGCGCAACCGACAACCCTGGCTGGCTGGTGCACTCGCTGGCCGTGGGTGATACGGCGGGGAAGATTGCCGCCGCGCTAAATCGGGAGTATGCAGAATCAAGTGGACCGCTGTTCCCAGAAGTCTTCCCCCTCGACGTCGAAAAGATTGTTAAAATGGGCTATCTCCATGACGTCGGCAAGATTATGGATCCGGCTTGGAAGCACCCGGTCAATGGCTATCATTATCTCAAAGACCACGGCTACCCTGAGGAATACTACAATGTCTGTATGGTACACCATTTTATTAACAACGATCCCAATTGCACCTTCAGCACTATTCCTGACCCAGAAAACGACAAAGAGATGGTTGATTTTCTCAAAACTCATCAATTCACTTTTGAGGAAAAATTGATTGCGCTTTGCGACGCCATGTGTATTACCGAAGTCACTACACTTGATAAGCGCATTACTGATGTGCTGGCACGCCACGGTACTAACCCTCACACCAGCGAGCGGATCGTCGCCACCATGCAGCTCAAGGAGTATATCGACCTGCTCCTCGGCTATAATCTTTACGAACTATTCCCAGAGATTAAAGAAAATCTATAACAAGCTTGCCACGCGCTTTGCTACACCAGAATTACCGTCAATCAACTCAGCATTTGGGAAGTAACTCTGGATTTGTGGTTTCAGGTAGACGTAATGTGTACATCCCAGAACTACTGCGTCAATTTTGTCACGGTTGGGAATTGGTGATAGTAGTTCCTCCAGCTTCGCCTCCACTGGCGCTGCTGCCTCTACCAATTCTGCTAGCCCCGCGCAAGGCAACAAGGTTAATCCCTGATTTGTAACATTTTTCTCCACCAATCGCGCGACTTGTTGGGATCTAATCGTAACCGGAGTCGCCATTAAGAGGATATTTTGATAGCCCCGGTCACACGCTATCTTGAGTGCCGGCTCCGTTCCAACGAAAGTTAAACCCGGGAATTTCTCACGCAGTGTTTTGATGCACTGTGTGGTAGCGGTATTGCAAGCAATTACTACCATTGTTGCACCCGCTCTTGTGAATCTCTCTACGATTTCGCTAGTAATTTTGATCAACTCATTCTGAGACTTCTCTCCATAGGGACAATTCTTACTGTCACCAAAATATACCGTCTTCGCATCTGGCAAAACCTTCTGGATTTCCGCCAGAGTCGTCTTGCCGCCCACACCCGAGTCAAACACGCCAATTATCTTTTGCATACATCCATTATAGCACGGCGACAAACTGCAACTAAAAAGTGTTATACTAAGGATAGTATATTTTAACCAAAGGACACTATGCCCCGACCACGCAATAAGGACGACCTGGTAAAGGCCGCCGACGAACAATACAAAAAGTTAAATGACTTCATTGTTTCAATGACCGAGCAAGAACTTGCTACCGAGTTTGATTTTAGCAATGACCCGAAGAAAACCGAGCGACATTGGAGTCGCGATAAAAATCTGCGTGATATTTATATCCACCTTTACGAGTGGCATCAACTTTTGTTAAGCTGGATCAAAGTCAACGAAAGCGGAGAAGAAAAGCCATTTATCCCAGAGCCATATTCTTGGAAAACTTATGGTGATATGAATTGTGAGTTTTGGGAGAAACATCAGAAAACTAGCCTAGAAGATGCCAAAAAGATGTTTGAAAAGTCGCATGCCGAAGTTTATGGATTGCTAGATAATTATACTAACGAGCAATTATTTGGTCGCGGAGTTTATCCTTGGGTTAATACTGATTTGGGATCTTACTTTGTCAGTGTGATGCCGAGTCACTACGACTGGGCAATAAAAAAGTTAAAAGCCCACCGCAAGAATCATAGTTCCCCGCAATCTCGCATTTCGTAGTATAATAGAAACCATGGAAGTTAATCAGGAAACTATTGCTCATCTTGCGGAGTTATCGAATTTTGCTCTTGATGAAGACCAAAGCACACGCTTGGTGTCGAATATTAAAGAAATCGTGAATTACATCTCGCAGCTTGACGAGCTCGATACATCGAATGTTGAGCCAACTTACCAAGTTTTTGAGATGGAGAATGTTTGGCGCGAAGACGAGATCTTGCCTCAAGAAGCCGACCGTGAAGCCTTGCTTGGCCTAACTAAAGAAGTCAAAGATAATCAAATTAAAGTACCAAAAGTACTCTAGGGGAGCAACACTACATGAAAACTGCGAGTATAGAAGTTAGCGCCATGTCGCTAGTCAAAGAAGCCTTAGTCAAGGCTCACCAATATCAGGATGAGTATAACATCTTCACTTTTATCAATGATACCGCCGCCATTGAGAAAGCTGCCAAGATTGACGAGCGGATTAAAAACGGCGAAGACGTCGGGCGTCTGGCTGGCGTTCCCTACGCCCTAAAGGATAACTTCTTGAGTCCTGAGGGTGGCAGCACCGCATCTGCCCATGTTCTTGAGGAATTTACCAGTCCGATTACCGCCACTACTGTCAAAAAGCTTGAAGATGAGGGCGCTATCATGATTGGTCGCACCAATCTCGACGCTTTTGCTCACGGTTCTTCCACTGAGAACTCCTACTATGGCGCCACCAAAAATTCCAAAGACACTACCCGTGTCGCCGGTGGCTCTTCTGGTGGTTCTGCGGTGGCTGTAGCGCTCGGTATTGTTGAGTTTGCTACTGGTACTGATACTGGCGGCTCTATTCGTCAGCCAGCCTCATTCAACGGTATCTATGGCCTTAAGCCTACCTACGGCACTATTTCCCGTTACGGCGTGGTGGCGATGGCGTCGAGCTTAGACTGTATTGGCTTCTTTGCTCAAGACCCTGCCGACATCGACCTACTGATGCAGATTACTGCTGGACAAGATGCCAAAGACATGACTTCGCTTCCTGATTACTATGGCAAAGAAGAAAAATTTGACGATCCCATCAAGCGCATCGGTATAATTAAAGATTTTGATAATGAAGTCGTCCACCCAGAGATTCGCGCCGCACTCGCTCGTGAGGTCGAAAAACTTCGTGCTAGCGGTCACGAAATTATTGAGCTCGATATGCCCGCACTCAAATACGCACTAGCTGCCTACTATATTATTCAGCCCGCCGAAGTTGCTAGCAACCTTGCCCGGCACGACGGCGTGCGCTACGCCTTCCGCAGCCAAGATTCGCAAACTCTCGACGCCCTTTACCAAAACACTCGCAACGAAGGTTTCATGCCTGAAAACAAGCGCCGTATTATGATTGGTAATTTCGTGCTATCTTCTGGCTTCTATGATGCTTATTATCTCAAAGCCGCCAAAGCTCGCACTCTTATTATTCAAGAATACGAAAAGGCTTTTGAGAAATGTGATGTCATTTTGACCCCAGTCAGTCCAAACCCCGCTTTCAAGCTTGGCGAAAAAGTCGACGACCCAGTTGCCATGTACCTCGAAGATCTTATGTCGGTTTCACTTAATCTCGCTGGCGTACCTGGACTCACCATTCCAGTCGGAGAGACGGCTAATGGACTGAGCCTCGGCCTGCAGCTAGTCGGTCCGCGCCGCAGCGACCAAGAACTCCTGCAGTTCGCCAAACAAATGCGCAGTAATACCAAACCGTCCGAAGACGAGCACGCTGACGTCATGGGAGGGGATGACTAATGCCGCAGATGATTTTTCTAGTCATTGCCATCGTCGCTGTCGCCCTCCTGGCGCTTGTGGCAATGGTATTGGGTGGCAAACGTCGCCATACCTTTGATGTTCAGGTCTACCAAACCAAATGGCTCAAGATTGAAAACGGTCTCACTAAGGCTGACACTCGTAGCTATAATTTCTCCGTTCTCGAAGCCGACAAGCTGCTCGACAAGGCCCTCAAAGAAATGGGTGTTCCTGGTCAAAGCATGGGCGAAAAGCTCAAGAAGCTTGGCGATCGCCTTCCTAACCTCAATCAAATCTGGTACGCTCATAAACTGCGTAACCAGATCGTCCACGAGAGCGATTTTCAGATTAGCTACGACGACGCTAAGCGCGCCTTAAGGATTTTTCGGCAAGCATTAAAGAATTTAGGAGCAATTTAGATGACAGATCGAGCCAAATATTTACCTACTATTGGTATTGAATGCCATGTGCAATTATGCACCAAAACCAAACTTTTCTCCGAAGTCGATAATGACGCTCGTGGCAAGGAGCCCAACTCCTGCGTCTCGCCAGTAGATTACGCACTGCCAGGTATGCTTCCGCGCCTCAACAAAACCGCCATTCGATACGCTGTACGCGCTGGTTTGGCGCTCAATTCCACTATTAATCTCTCCAGTCGTTTCGACCGTAAACACTATTTTTACCCCGACCTGCCCAAAGGCTACCAAATTACTCAACTCTTCCATCCGATCATCGGTGAAGGCTATGTCGAACTGCCCAGTGGTGGCAAAGTCCGTATTGAACATGCTCATCTCGAAGAAGACGCTGGTAAGCTTAGTCACGAAAGCGGTGATTCATTGGTTGACCTCAACCGCGCTGGCACGCCACTAATTGAGATTGTCTCTATGCCTGACATTCATTCCGCCGCCGAAGCTCGCGAATATACCAAGGAACTCTGGCGCCTTATGACCTACGCTGGTGTCACTTTTGGTGACCTCTACAACGGTAACATGCGTTTTGATGTCAATATCAGCCTTGCTCCAGAGGGCAGCGACAAGCTAGGCACTCGTGCCGAAATCAAGAACCTCAACTCCTTCCGCAGCGTCGAGCGTGCCGTCGAGTACGAAATCAAGCGCCAATCCAAACTCCTTGACAAAGGCGAAAATGTTGTCCAAGAAACTCGTGGTTGGAGCGACGCCACTGGCGAAACTACTTCGCAGCGCAGTAAGGAAGAAGCCCAAGATTACCGCTATATGCCCGAGCCAGATATTCCACCCATTCGACTTGAAGCTAAGGTCGTTGACGAAGAGTGCGAGAACCTACCCAAGATGCCGAGCTGGTATCGCAGCCAGTTCAACGATATTCTTGGCGCCGATACGGTAGAAATCTTGCTCGATTACCGCCCACTAATCGAGAAACTTGCCGAGCTTGAAAACACTAAAGCCGTCAAGAAAATCGCCAATCTCTTCTCTTCAGTTTTGCTTGCCGAGGAGAACACTAGCTTACTTAATGACGAGCTACCGACCAAAGACCAGCTCCTCACCCTTGTCGAGATGAATGAGAAAAGCGAGCTCTCCAGCACCGGTGCTAAAGAAGTCTTCCTTAAGTTCTTTGATCCAGAGATGCACTACAAGGATACTCGTACCATCGCTAAGGAGCTCGGTGTCGTCCAAGAGAACGACCTCGGTGCACTCGAAGCTATTGTCGACGCTGTACTTGTCAAGCCAGAAACTCAGCAAGCCCAAGCTGATTTCAAGGCTGGACAAGAAAAAGTCCTTGGCTTCCTAGTCGGTCAGGTCATGAAAGAGTCCAAAGGCAAAGCCAATCCGTCTGCTGTTCAAGATATTCTTCGGAAGAAGCTAAGCTAGTGGACAATGCCGCTGAGCTGCAATCCTGGTTCGTCCAGCATGTCAAGCTTGACGGCAAGCCCTACACTCTAGACCCCGACCAAGCCAAAGCCGTGCTAGACGACCATAAAAACACTCTCGTCACCGCCCGTGCCGGCTCCGGCAAAACCCGAGTTATCGTTGCTAAGGTCGCTTACCTCGTTGCTAGGAACTTAGCAAACATTTCCGAAATTGTAGCCTTTATGTTTAACCGCGCTGCGGCAGCCGAAGTGAATCAGCGTATTGGCGCCGTGGAGATCGATGGGATACCATTGCAAGAGTACAACCATAGCAAACCCATTA
Organism: uncultured Candidatus Saccharibacteria bacterium; assembly: GCA_946560015.1. Classification (GTDB taxonomy): domain Bacteria; phylum Patescibacteriota; class Saccharimonadia; order Saccharimonadales; family Saccharimonadaceae; genus Nanosyncoccus. The sequence continues at coordinate 23,643 of CAMNUC010000010.1, forward strand.
AACTTGCTTCGACGTTTCATAAGTTCGCTCTTGACATAATTAAACATACTGGCGAACGCCCCGAACTTATCTCCGAGTCTGAGCGCGACACTATTATCCAAAATTCCGTTCGCAAAATCCTCTCCGAACAAGACCGCAAGCTTCCTCCTCAGGAGCAGGCAGAAGCTCTACGTCTTGCTAGTAGCTTTATTTCTCGCGCTGGGCAAAAATACCCAGGTTCTAGTGGCTTATCCGAGCTAGTCACCTCTGTTAATTCTTATATTCATGTTCACACCGAGAGTGCAGCCTATCAAGGCAAAATCTTCCTCCATCAAGTTTGTCTCGCCGCTTATCAAGAATATCTCCTTGCTCTGACCTATCCAAAAATTGATTTCAATATGTTAATGGCGCGCGCTACACAGACGATCATCGCACAAAGTGATGCCTATAGCAGTACAAAACATACTCCGGCCTCTATTAATCATACTCTAGACACCATCAAACGTACTAAGTATATTTTAATTGACGAATACCAAGATTTTTCTTACCTTTTCTTTAGTCTCATTGAAGCCATTCGCCAAAGTTCTCCTGCAGCGCATCTCTTCTGTGTTGGTGACGACTGGCAGGCTATTAATCGCTTTGCTGGGTCTGATGTAAATTACTTTATTAACTTTGCCAAATATTTCCCAGAAGATTTTATTAATATACCTCTCGTGACTAATTATCGTAGTGATCGCAAAATCGTCGAGAACGCTAATAACTATATGATTAGGCATTACGATCCTCAAGCCACCAAAGCCATACCTTTTAGCAAGCGCAGGGGCAAGATTAAATATCTCAACTCTACCAAAACCAAGTTCGATGCGCACGACCTCGACGAAGATGCCCTAGATGACGCCAGATTCCAACTCGCGCTTGCCAAGACTTGTAATAGCGCCCCGACTGATTACCAAGGTGCTGCTCAACTCCTCAAAACCGTTTTTAAGCTCCTCAGGAAGCACCATCGAGAAGAGATCCTGATCCTTCATCGTCACAATTTCACCTCTTTCAAAGGCGTAACGCTAGAAAATTTCATCCAAGCCCTGCGGCTGATTTGTATGCAAGAAAATCTCATCTCCGCTGAAGATTTTGACCGACAAGTCCGCAGTATGACCATGCACAAGTCTAAAGGGTTAGAGTCTAACATCGTGATCTTACTCGAAGCCGACCAAAATCAGCTTCTCTCCACGCATCCACACGCCACTACTTTTGAACTTTTTGGAGACACGCTTGAGGCAGAGAAATCCGACCAGCATCGTCTACTCTACGTCGCGCTTACTCGTGCCAAACATCGCCTTTACATCGTTCATAGTGATAAGAAATGCTCAATCTAATCACAAAACCCCTACCAAACCTCAATATTTTATGGTAAAATAAAGAAAATCCACTTTCTCTACGTTGTTTGGGATTTCTTGCAAGAATCCGAAGCGAGTTGTGAGTGTGGCAAAATAATTTATAAAAGGGAAATATACTTTCATGGCAAATGAAGTAAAAGATTTAGCAAAACTCCGCAATATTGGCATCATTGCCCATATTGACGCGGGTAAAACTACTACTTCCGAGGCGATTCTTTATCGTACCGGGCTCAAGCATAAGATCGACCTTGTTAAGGGCGGCACCGGTGGCGCCACTACCGACTGGATGGAACAGGAAAAGGAACGCGGCATCACCATTACTTCCGCTGCTGTTACCACTTACTGGAAGGGACACAAGATTAACATCATCGATACCCCAGGGCACATCGACTTCACCGCCGAGGTAGAACGCTCACTGCGTGTGCTTGATGGTGCAGTTGTGGTCTTCGATGGTAAAATGGGCGTTGAAGCACAGTCCGAAACCGTTTGGCGCCAAGCTACCAAATACGGCGTGCCACGCGTATGTTTCGTGAATAAAATCAATCAAATTGGTGGTGATTTCTACAAATCTCTCGATAGTATCCATAAGCGTTTGTCTAAAAATGCCGTAGCTATCCACTTGCCAATCGGTTTTGAGAAGGACGTTTGTGGTGTAGTTGATCTTGTCGACATGAAGGCTTACACCTACAAAGATTATGCTGACCACGAATTGATTGTCGGCGATATCCCAGCTGATATGCTTGAGAAAGCCAAGAATGCTCGCTCTATGCTCGTCGAAGAAGCCGTCCAAGCCGACGAAGCCCTTATGGACAAATTCTTCAACCAGGGCGAAGAGTCTATCACTGAAGTTGAGCTTAAGGCCGCTCTCCGTAAGCGCGTGCTTGATGGCGATTTCTTCCTCGTCACTGGTGGCGATGGTCGCGGTGTTATTGTCGAGAAAGTTCTTGACCTTGTTACTGATTATCTCCCGTCTCCGCTTGATCGCGACCAAGGTCAGACCGTCGGCATTGACCCTAAGACTGGCAAAGAAGCTGTCCGCAAAGCTGACGATAACGAGCCACTTACCGCCCTCGCTTTCAAGATCGCAACGGATCCGTTCGTGGGTAAGCTTATCTTCATCCGTGTCTACTCCGGTAAGATGAAATCTGGTGACACTGTCCTCAATGCCACTACCAACGACAAAGAACGCATCGGTCGTCTCGTGCGTATGTTCGCCGATAAACGTGAAGAAATCACCGAAATTACTGCTGGCGATATCGCTGCCGTGGTAGGTATGAAAGAGGTTACCACTGGTACCACTATTTGTGATCCTGCTCATCCTATCCATCTCGAAGATATCACCTTCCCAGACCCTCCCGTATCTATCGCCGTAGAGCCAAAGACCAAATCCGATCAAGAAAAAATGGGTCTCGGTTTGCAGAAACTTGTTGAGGAAGACCCAACCCTTCGTGTCCATACCGACGAAGAAACCGGCCAAACTATCATTTCTGGTATGGGCGAATTACATCTTGAGATCGCTATCGACCGTTTGCAAAAAGAGCATGGTGTCGAGGCTAACACTGGCGCACCGCAAGTTGCCTATCGCGAAACCATCCGCGGCACCGCTGAAGCTCAAGGTAAGCATATTAAACAGTCTGGTGGTCGTGGTCAGTATGGTGACGTTTGGGTGAAATTCGAGCCAAACGAAGCCGGCAAGGGCTTTGAGTTCATCGACATGATCAAAGGCGGCGTGGTTCCACAAGAATATCGCAAACCAGTCCAGCAAGGTATTGAAGAGACTTTGAATGGCGGTGTCATCGCTGGCTACCCTGTAGTTGATGTTAAGGCTACACTTTACGATGGTAGCTACCACGACGTCGACTCTAGTGAGCTTGCCTTCAAACTCGCTGGTAGCCTTGCTACTCGTGAGGGTATCAAGCGTGCTAACCCAGTCTTGTTGGAGCCTGTCATGAAACTCGAAATCACCACTCCAGAAGAATTCATGGGTGATGTGATTGGTGATGTCAACTCTCGTCGTGGTCGCATTGATGCTATGGAAGATCTCAACGGTGGTGCCAAGCTTATCAAAGCCTTCGCTCCACTTGCCAATCTCTTCGGCTATACTTCCGATTTGCGCTCTATGTCGCAAGGTCGTGCTGCCAGCTCTATGGAGCTCTCCGGTTATGAGGAAGTTCCACCAAATGTCGCCAACGAAATCATAGAAAAGCGAAATACCAAGGAGTAAACCTCTAACTCTGCAACAAAGCTCTCGCCCCGTGCGGGAGTTTTGTTTTTTGTGCCACCTTCACGCGTACCGTCCTAACTATTACCTGGACGCAAAACTACCCATAAGCAACCTCTTAAACAAAACCCAAAATTAAGCTATAATAAGACCAATGCAACAAGACAAGCTCCATACCATCAATAAAATCTATCCATGGTTTGCTGGACTTACCAATAACCTAGTATTTTATGTCGTAATAAATACCGTCTGGCTCACCAATGTCAAAGGCTTCGACGCCATGCAGGTGGTCTTTCTAGAAGTCTGTGTTAGCCTGGCGGTGCGGATTTTCCTTACGCCTGTGCTCAATCTCTCCGAACGTCTTGGGAATACTTGGGCGATGCGACTTGGTGCCATTTTTCTACTCATTACCAGTTTGCTACTAACTTTTGGTACAGAATACTGGGTATTCATGCTTGCAATGCTTTTTCAGGCCCTGGCAGTAGTGCTCATGGCGATGAGGGATATCCTAATCCAAGATAATCTAAGCCATATGCATAAGAGCGAAGATTATCTCAAGATCTCTAGCCGTTCTCATCTGATTTATACTGCGGCTACCATGATTGCTTCACTACTAGTGGGCATCTTCTTTGCAAAATGGCAATATTTGCCAATGGTTCTTGGCAGCGTCATTTGCGGCATTGCGGTGGTTATGTCATTCTTCATCTATGACATCGAGGATAGCAAAGCTATCTCTAATCCGAGCAACGCCACTCGCAGTATCAAAAACACGATCAATCCTAATTCGATAATCTCCACATCACAAGAGGACGGCCACGACAAGCTCTCTCTACCGCACCCTATCAAATTGTCCCTCACGGTCTTAATATTTAGTGGACTCCTCTCTGGCGTTATCAACCTCGCCCAAAACAATGGTAAGCTCCTACTCCAGTACCAGCTAGAAACACAGTTCTCTGTCGACCAAGTAGTCGCGTACTTAGGCTTAGTTTGGTTTACCTCACAGATCGTTCGTATCATCGTCGATCTGATTTATCCCGCCTTGCAACGCAGACTCCAAAACAAAGTCGTGATTTTGCTTGCTCTCTGGGGTATCCTGTCGGTGGCACTGCTACTCTTGGGCTTCTTTCTGCCCATTGATTTTGCTTCGCGTATGCTGCTGATGGCCAGTGGTTTTATCCTCTCCCCAGCTATTCGCGATCCTCTGCATATCTTTTGCCAAACCACTTTGTTTAAGAAAGTCGACAAAGCCGATCGCAAAGACGCTCTGGTCTATCTCGTCGTCATGCAGCAAGCTGGGCAGTTTCTCTTCAGTCTCGTTGCCTCCGCGATCCTGCTCTTTTTGCCACTGCAATATACTATCGTGGCGGTAGCCATCGTCGCGATACCAGTCTTTGCAATTGCTCTGCGGTTGAGCCGAATACTGCGGCGGGGTGTCGAGCGTTAATTATATTAAATTTTTCGTTATACTAGGACTTTCATATCTAAACAAAGTTTTCGACACGCGTGTCGAAAACTTTTCCGCGCTAACAGGGGTGGAGAAGCAAAAGTTTACGACATGCAGGTCGAAAAGTCATAGAAGTGTTTTTGTCGAAGTTTTGCGTTATAAAGACGGAATGCATTCGTTTTTGAACGGATTCTTGAGGTAGGACAGCTATAAATAGCGGGAGATTTTTTACAAAAAAGTCACGCTTTCTTGGCCTTCATGTTATAATAGAGATGCATTAGAACTATAAGACTAAAAATCATTTCTTTTCGTAGAATCGTATGGATAAAGGCGCTACGAGGAGAGTACGATTCGCTAGCTTTGGTTAGGGTTTTGTAGTTCTAATGCACCTCGTGGTGCCTTTTTTGGTAATAATCCAAAGCGCACAATTTGTCCACAATCATATATTGTTATATGCTGTTGTGCGCTATTTTTGTTGCCAAAAATCTGGCTCCCTCAACTTAACCCATAATTACACATAGGAGGCATGATGCTCAAAATCAACACTAACTTTAAGAAATATAGAATACCGTTAATTCTGGGTGTGATTGGAGTTGGTGGGATGTTCCTATTCTCATATCTCACCTTCATCCCCGCTCAATCCTTTGCTACTGATAGCGATACCGACCAACGTACTTTAATGAACATTAAGTATATGCAACAAATGTCTGACCAAATCTGTACTAATACTAAGGAGAATAAGACTAAAC
>CAMNUC010000011.1 GCA_946560015.1 uncultured Candidatus Saccharibacteria bacterium
TTATATCGGAAGAAAATTTGCACCAATTCGACTCATCGGGCTAGTCGCTAGCCTAACTTTACTCACTAATCCAACCAACTTGCTCAATCTTGGTTGGCAACTTTCCTTCGCCTCATTTTTCGGTATTTTAATTTTAGCTCCCATCCTTACCAAAATATTTTATGGTCAGAAAAAGCCACCTTGGCTTGCTACTATGTTAATAACCAGCCTCGCTACCTGCCTCGTTTGTGCGCCTATTCTTGTCTACAATTTTGGTTCAATTTCGTTTCTGTCTTTTATCGCTAATCTGGTTATTTTGCCTACCTTGCCTTATGTTATGTTGGGGATATTACTCACTGGTGTTACTAGTTTCGCACCTGTCATAGCATCAGTCACTGCAAAATGCACCATATTGCTACTAGACTTACATATTTGGCTTGTCGAATTTCTAGCCGAAAAAACTATGTTCATCATCGAACTCCCATCAGGCGATCCCCGAATCTTCCTGCTCTATCTACCAATTTTCGCGCTAATTGTTTTGAGCCAGCGTCAACGCAAGGCTCATACCAATAACCAGCAAAAATCAGCTCCACACCTTAGCAAACATCCAGAAGAACAATCTGTAACCTAGATTATGATATAATATATACATGAATCTCACCTCTGAATCCGCCATGATTGACTTTGGTCGTCAATTTGCTAGTAAGATCAAGCTCCCCGCTGTTTTTGAGTTAATTGGTGATGTTGGCACTGGTAAGACTACTTTTACCCGTGGTCTCGCCGCAGGATTAGGCGTCAGCGAGCCTGTTACTAGCCCCAGTTTCACCATCTCTAAGCGTTATGCCTTCCCACTGCCTACCCCCGCCATTAGCCAATCTGCTAGCACTGCATCTCAGCCTACCCCTAGCTCCTCCCTCTCTGGCGAACTCGCTCACTATGACTTCTACCGCCTCGATGATCCCGGTCTTATGCGTGATGAGCTAGAAGAAACACTATCTAATCCCCGCTCTGTTGTAGTGGTTGAATGGGGTGGCGATGTCGCAGATCTATTACCTTCCACCAAATATAGCCTGCATCTAGAACTCCAAGCAGACGGTAGCCGCAATATCATCATGAACGAACACGCAAAACATGCTTGGGAGCAAACCAAATGAAGCTCTTCCTCGACACGTCTACCAACGTTTGTAAGATCAAACTTGATTCCCAGGAATACTCTTGGGATGCTGGGCATGAAATGGCTGAGAAAATTTTTACCTTCATTCACGACAAGCTCCTAGAGAATCACGCCGACTGGTCAGATATCACCGAGATTGAATTCTTCTCTGGTCCAGGATCTTTTACTGGTCTTCGCATTGGCGCCGCCATCGTCAATACATTAGCCGACCAACTCCACATACCTCTTTATGACCACAATGGCATTAAACATCAAATCATCATCCCAGAGTACGGCCGCCCCGCAAACATCTCTGCCCCCAAGCAATAAGCATTGACATTTTCACAGAAGTATGCTACACTGTAACCAGTGGAGCTTGTAATAGCTCAGGTTTTTGAGGATATTCTATCAAAAGTATGATAAAATATCCCTATACATCTGGGTGTGGCGCAGCTGGTAGCGCGCGCGGTTCGGGACTGCGAGGTCGTCGGTTCAAATCCGATCACCCAGACCAGATTAAGTCGCCAACTTGATATAAGGCGACGCAAGTATTGAACATAATTTTGTTTTAGGATATAATTAGTCCAAATAAGGAGGTGCTGTGGCACAAACTGTAAAAAAGAAGACTTCAAAGAATAGCAATATGTTCCGTTGGTTCGGTTTTGTGCTGATCATGCTGGCTTTCATAGGTATCCTCGCGTCTGTCATGGTACCACAAGGCACTATTGAAGAAGTTCCTCTCTCTGATGTCATCGCCCGCGCTAACGACGAAAACGGCAACATCAAGAAGATCACCGTCGAGGGTAGCGACCTGAAGATCACTCTTAAGGGCGAAGACAACTACACGCAGATCTCCCGCAAAGACCCTTCTGGTACTCTTTATGAACAAGGGCTCATTGACCAGTGCGCCAGCCTAAATGGCGAAGAACTCACCCAGTGCCAGGCCAAATATCCTGAGATAGAATACAAAGAAACCTCAGGCTTTTGGAGTTATGCGCTTGATATTCTAATTATTGGTGCACCAATTTTGATAGTTATTCTCTTTTTCAACTCCATGATGCGTCAGGCTCAGTCCATGAACAATCAATCCATGGGCTTCGGTAAGGCCAAAGCTAAGCTCTATGGCCCCGACAAGAAAAAAGTTCTCTTTTCAGACGTAGCTGGCAATGATGCTGCCAAGCAAGATCTCGCTGAGATTGTTGACTTTCTTAAAGAACCCAAGAAATACGAAAAGCTCGGCGCTAAGATTCCACGTGGCGTCCTGCTCGCTGGTGATCCTGGTACTGGTAAAACTCTCATGGCGCGCGCTGTCGCTGGCGAAGCAGCAGTACCTTTCTTTAGTATCTCTGGCTCCGAGTTCGCTGAGATGTTCGTCGGTGTCGGCGCCTCTCGTGTCCGCGACCTCTTTGCCAAAGCCAAGAAAAACGCCCCTAGTATCATCTTTATCGACGAGATTGACGCAGTCGCCCACAAGCGTGATGCTCGTGGCGGCGCTGGTCGCGAAGACGAGCAGACTCTCAATCAAATTCTTGTTGAGATGGACGGCTTCGATAATGATTCCGGTGTCATTGTAATTGCTGCTACTAATCGCGTCGATATGCTTGACAAAGCCTTGCTCCGTCCGGGTCGTTTTGATCGCCATGTCAATGTCACCTTGCCAGAGCGCAAAGATCGTCTTGACATTCTCAAAGTCCATTTCAAAAACAAGCCTATGCAAAAGACCGTCGACCTCGACTCTCTTGCCGCCAAGACCGCTGGTAGCTCCGGTGCTGATCTTGCTAATATCGCCAACGAAGCTGCCATCACCGCTGCCCGCGAAGGGCACAAAGAAATCACTAACGCTGACCTCACCGAAGCTTTTGAGCGCGTAGCCATCGGCCCTGAGCGCAAGAGCAAAGTCATGAACGAGCACGAGCGCCAAGTTACTGCCTATCACGAAGCTGGCCATGCTATTGTCGGGCATGTCTTACCCGATTCTGACCCCGTCCACAAAGTCACCATTATCCCACGCGGACGTACGGGCGGCGTAACTTGGTTCCTTCCACCCGAAGACCGCAGCTACAAGAGCGTCTACGAACTCAAAGATATCCTTGCTCGTGCTATGGGCGGCCGTATGGCCGAGAAGCTAATCTTCGGAGAAGACGCCATCACTACTGGTGCATCCTCCGATCTCAAGAACGTTGCCGAGCTTAGCAAAGAAATGATCGTTGAAGAGGGCATGGGCAGCAAGACTCGTCACCTCGTCTTCCCAGATCAAAGCACTGGCTATTATACTATTACCACTAGCAAGCCTTATTCCGAGAAGACCGCCGAGCTCATCGACCAAGAAGTTCAGCTCCTCTCCGACGAAGCCGCCAAGCGTGCCGAAGATGTCCTCCGCGCCAATAAACCCGTCCTTGACCGCCTTGCCGCCGCTCTCCTCCAGCATGAAACCCTCGAAGAGAAAGACCTAGAGCCCATCCTCAAAGACGCCAAACTCCCTGTTTCTGCAAAGCTCCACGCCTAAGCCTAGCCATCGTGGTATGGCTTAAAGTATCGGCAATATTAAGATTTCTCTTTGCAGTATTCCCACTACAGATCGCACCCTTCGCAGGGGTTATACTATCATTATAGCACACTTCACTCAAAAAGTCAATAGTAGCGCCATCAACAGAGGTATGCTATAATAAAACCACATCCCCGGATGGCGGAATTGGCAGACGCGCTAGCTTCAGGTGCTAGTTTGAGCAATCGAGTGCAGGTTCAAGTCCTGTTCCGGGGACCATAGCAGCACCTGCTGGAACCCTCAGAGTTATCTGGTCTACCCGCACTACGCCGCCAGCATAGCATTTATCCAGCCGAGCCTTCCGCTCCCCTTTATTGTCCCACCCCAGCTCGCGTCCATTGAGTTTTACTCCTCACCTCTCCTTTGAGAGTTTGATACTTAATTATTCGCGGCCTGCAAAGGCCTACTTAGGAGTTCTCATGAACCATAAAACCACAACAAACCAAACCAAAATGCACCGAAAAACGCCCCCACGCCAGTCTCACCCTCCTCTTACTGAAGCTTCATCCACTACTGCGCCCGCTCACAAAATTCTCATTGCCTTCCTACTTAACCTCGGCTTCTCTATCTTTGAGTTTATTGGCGGGATTTTTACCAACAGTGTCGCCATTACTTCCGATGCTATTCATGACCTCGGCGACGCCGCCAGCATCGGTATCGCCTATTTTCTCGAGCGCTACAGCAAGAAATCTCCCGACCACAAATACACTTACGGCTACGTCCGCTACTCTATTATTGGCAGTTTGCTCACTACGCTTATTCTCTTGTTCGGCTCCGCGCTAGTGATCTATACGGCCGTCAACCGTATCTTGAACCCTGCTCCAGTCAATTATAATGGCATGATTATCTTGGCATTTTTTGGAGTAGCTATCAATTTCGCTGCCGCCTACTACACCCACGACGGCAAATCTCTCAACCAAAAATCCGTCAATCTTCACATGCTTGAAGACGTTCTCGGGTGGGTAGTTGTCTTGATTGGCGCTATAGTTATGCATTTCACTGACATTACCATTATCGACCCACTTCTTTCTATTGGTGTGGCGATTTTTATCTTCGCGAACGCGCTAGGGAATTTCAAGTCTATTCTCGACCTCTTTCTTGAGAAAACTCCGCATGGTATCTCTATTGAAAGGCTTCGAGAGCACCTTTTAAGCATCAAAGGTGTCCAAGACGTTCACCACATCCACGTTTGGAGCTTGGACGGGTATAATAATTGCGCTACTATGCACGTTGTTTGTGTTAACCCTAGCCCCAATCTCAAGGCTTCCATCCGCGAAGAACTCCAAGAGTACGGTATCAGCCACGTCACCATTGAACTAGAAACACCCGACGAACACTGCGACGCTATCGCATGTCACGCTATCGCATCGCAACCCACCCACCCACACCACTAGCCTAGTTCACTATTTCATAAAACTTGTCTATCACTCTATTTTAGCGCTCGTAAAATCCTAAACTTCATCTTGCCAACACCTTAGAAAAGAGGTATAATATAAACAAGTTATTTTGCAAAATTAATTAAACCCTAAGGGAGATTTTATGTCCGGACATAGTAAATGGGCCACCACCAAACGCCAAAAGGCTGTCGTCGACGCCAAACGCGGCGCGCTTTTCACTAAAATCGCTAATCAAATTGCCATTGCTGCCCGCTCTGGTACCGACCCAAGCATGAACCCATCGCTTGCCATGGTTCTTGAGAAGGCTCGCCAAGCCAACATGCCTAAGGCTAATATCGAACGCGCCATCGCTCGTGTCGCCGACAAGAGTGCGGCTGCTCTCATCGAAGAAGTTTATGAAGGTTATGGCCCTGGCGGTGTAGGTATCATTATCGAAGTTGCTACCGACAACAAAAACCGCACTATGCCCGAAGTCCGCAACGCCCTCTCTAAGAACGGTGGACGTATGGCCGACCCTGGCTCAGTGATGTTCCAATTCGCCCGTAAGGGTTGGATTGAAGTCGCCGAATCTGGCGAAGATGCCATGATGCAGGCTCTTGATGCTGGCGCTGAAGATGTCGACGAAGGGGAAGAAGGCTTAATCATCACAACTAACTCTAGCGACCTCATGAAAGTTCGCCAAACTTTACTTGATAGTGGTCTAACCGTCACTACCGCTGAGCTTCGCTATGTACCAAATAGTGGTGTCGCCGTTGAAGGTGCTGATGCTGAAAAACTCGAGAAACTTCTCGACGCTCTTGATGACCTCGACGATGTAACCGCCGTCCATACCAACGCCGAATAGGAGATCTTCCATACACTTCGTGTGCTAAAGACAAAAAGTCCGAAACATGCACATAATAAATCTAGCAAACCCAGAGTTTACAAAAATAATCTATCACACCTCAAATACCACTACGGATAGAGCCTAACTAGAGGCTTATGATTACATTGTAGCACAACTTGTCATTTTTGTCAAGATGTGCTACAATAAAACACGGAAGGGTGGCCGAGTGGTTGATGGCACTGGTCTTGAAAACCAGCAAGTTAATAGCTTCGCAGGTTCGAATCCTGTCCCTTCCGCCATACTAATAAGAACAGGCCCAAAGGGTCTATTTTTATTAGTATGACATAGGATGAGACCATGAACCGACTTTGCAACAGCAAAGGGCTCGTTATCCGCCCGGTATGCGGCACTACGGCATGGATTCCTATCCTGCCCTCATCATCATGTTATAATATAGATATGACTAGCAAGAATTCATACGTAGAAATTATTAACTTTCTCGATAATTATTATCAAAAAGCCCTCCAGCTCAGCGCTGATTTTAGTATTACCCGAGATTTCGACTGGACTCCGCTCCTTATCCTTAATGAACTTAGCGTTCAAGTTGGACATATCTACAATATCGCTTACCGCAACCCGTCCATTGATGAGCCCAAACGCACCTTTGACAACATGGGTGACGAACTTTCTGACGTCTTCTTGCAGCTTATCACTCTCGCTGATAGCCTCCATCTAGATCTCTATCATATCAAAGACCTGCCATCCATCGCAGAGGATAGCTGGTTCGCTCTACCCGTTCTGCTTGGTCAGCTTAACGAAGCTGTAATGGAGAAGTGTGGCTACCGCTTCAGTAAGCCTCGCGTCGGCTTCAATACTACCGACCAATTTATCGAAGACCGAATTTTGCGACTTTTCGTCGTCAGTTACCGCATCGCCCAAAAATACCAGCTTTCCATCGATCATGAATTTCAGATGATGCTAGATGACGCCAATAACTTCCTTGAACGTTTTCGCTCCCAGCACAGCTAACCACTTGCGGATTATACCATAATTCTCTTGCAAAACTAGGCTTGGCAATAAGCTGAAATAACGATACAATAGTGTTGCTTAATCTTATTAATAATCATAGTTGGCATACTTTTGCCATAAGATTACTATGGTCATCTTCTGAAATCGGCATCGTAGGCGATTAGAAGACGACCCAGTATAGGGCAGCCAACTAATTGATAAGATTAAGCACCCTACGGTGCCGTTTTTATTTGTATCGGTGACGCAATATAAATAAAACTCTGGCACTCCATAGGGTGATTAATTAATCCAAAACCAAACCAAGGAGGGCTAGATGCTACAAAGAAGGAGAAGGAAGGATAACATAAGTCCTAAGTCTCACCCATCACTAACTTTTATTAATAACTTGCTTCATAGTAAAAGTACTTATTTCTACAAATGGTGGGGAGAGAAGAAGAGTAGTAAACTTACTTATTCCTACTTAGTTCCTAGTGTATGCATATTGGCTCTCCTGGTTGGTTTATATGGTTTTGTTAATCCTAATATTAGTAATGACGATAGTAATGGTAGCTTAGTTAATAATAAAGCCTATGCAGTAGACGCTACTGGGCTTGATGGTGGTTCTTCACCTTCTCTCACCCTTACCCTTAAAGATCCTGCTACCCAAACTACTAATGCTGTTGTAGGAGAGATAACATATCGTACTAATCAGTTTACTATTACTTCACAAAGGTATAAAGAATACGGTATCTATGTTTCTGGTATGAGTGGTAAGATTACTGATCTAGTAGGTAAGAATATAAGTAGTAATACCGTCACTGGTGTGGGCACTAATGTGGCAGCAGATGCTAACTTTCCAGACAATAAGTGGGGATATGCTCTTACCAATAATACATCTATTAACCTTTCTAGTCTTAAGTATAGTACTGTTCCAAACTATAGTGACGCTATCCCTAAATCCTATACTCATACTACCAGTTCTCCTAGTACGGTTACTTCCCAAGACTTCCTAATCTCCTTTGCAGCGAAGTTTGGAGTAGGCATGCCGAGTGATAATTACCAAAGCGATGTGATGTTATCCGTGGTAGGTAATCCTATTACTGTCGTGGAGTATAGTATTACTGGTGGTACTGGCGCTCCAGTGGTACAGAAGATTACTGATGAGAGTGGAGCATCCAGCACTACTGTTACGCTTTCTAGCACTAAGCCTACTAAGACTGGCTATAATTTCTTAGGTTGGAGTACTGCTAGTAATGCTACTACTGCACAATATCAAGCAGGAGGGAGCCTTGTCTTGCAAGAGTCTAACCCAAATATTACATTGTACGCAGTATGGACTTTACTTACTTGGGATAATATTACTACGATGCAACAAATGACGCCAGCTATTTGTGCTTCGACGAGCAATCATGCCACGAAGCAACTTAAGGACGCCAGGGATAATAAAACGTATTGGATTACTAAATTCAAAGACGGCAACTGCTGGATGACACAAAACTTGGACTATGATGACCCGAACAGCACTCGTTTCGATAGCAGCACCACATCTAGCTCTTGGGGAACATCGCACGAGAGGCAGTATTATGACCCAGGAGATAAGATTGTGAGCGGGAGTAATCTAGCCAACGCCCCTACTGATGTTGATCGCCATCTACTAGTAGGCAACTATTACTCTTGGATGGCGGCGACTGATGGAACGGGCAAAGACTTACCGCTTTATACGCCAGCGTCAGGTAGTATTTGCCCACAAAACTGGAGACTCCCAACGGGGCAGTATGACGGTGAATATGCCAAGCTTGTACAAGCCGAAGATATGTCCGCTAATAGCACGAGTGAGTCAAAGCTTAAAGCTGCCCCTTACCACTTCTTTTTAGGCGGATCGTATAGCGGTACGATGTATAACGTAGGTAACCGTGGATACTATAGAACATCCTCGCCATATGGCTCTGGTTATGCCTGGACGTTTGTGTTACCTTTCTTGAACGGCAACCTAGCAAATGCTAATGGTCCATATTCTGGCGGCACGCCAATGCACTGCATTGTCAAGGGCGTCTAAAATACTATACTTCAAACATGAGACACAATATAAATATTCACTATGTGATATAAATAAAAGCACAGAACACACTAGCTCTCTCAACGCCTAAAATCAGTGAACTCTACCCACCAGGTAGAGTTTACTTTTCTGCAACAGAGGTGAACTTAAGCGAAACTCTACCCACTGGGTAGAATTTCCGTATGTTGCCGTAATCTAGTAAAATCACTCTCTTTGCCGTATTCCCCAAATATTATTCGTCTGGTGATATAACAGTTTTCATAGGATTTTACCCTTCCTTTTCTCTTAAGATGTGCTATAATAAAGGCATCGTGGTACCATAGCTCAGCTGGTTAGAGCGCAGGACTCATAAGCCTGAGGTCGGTGGTTCGATCCCACCTGGTACTACCACAAAATACACCCATCTGGGTTATTTTTTTGTTATGAATGAGTCTATTTCGCTTAGCGCTTCGGTGCAATTCATAGAAGTATGCTATAATAATACTTATGAAGGAACAAAAAGGTTTCACTCTTATTGAAGTTATGATCGTCGGAGCTTTCGCAACACTTTTGGTAGTGCTATTTTTCATCCAGAAGGCCAACGTCGATGCTATGGACCGCGACGACCACCGCAAGACCGCTATCAACGCGATGTACTATGCTCTTGAAGAATATTATGCCCCATCTCACGACGGCTACTACCCTGCCGAAATCTCTGAAGAAAACCTTCCAGTTATCGATCCTCAACTCTTCACGGATCCATTTGGCACTAATCTCGGCATTGATGGCAGCTCATATAGTTATGAACCCGCTAACTGTGACGCCGAAAACCGCTGCAAAGAATACATTCTCCGCGCCCAGCTCGAGAAGGAAGACGTCTATATCAAAAAAGGCAAAAAGCAATAATGATCAACTTCTCTACCGATCAACCTATTGCCATCAACCTTAACCAAGTCGAAGTTGCCCTCAGCGAAATCCGCAACGACCCCATGAGTGGTTGGCTCGAACTACCAGATGATTATAATTGTGCTGAGTTTAGCGCTATTAAAAAAGCCGCCGAGCAAATCCGTGGCGATTCCAAGTTTCTTGTCTGTATTGGTATCGGTGGTTCTTATCTTGGTCATCGTGCTATTATCGAGGCTCTTGGTCAAAAGAGCTCCACCAGAGTACTATACGCCGGCAATTCTCTCAGTCCTCGCTCGCTTGATAAACTTTTTAACGAGATTGGCGACGCTGATTTTTCTGTTAATATCATCTCCAAATCTGGCACGACTACCGAACCAGCTATTGCTTTTCGCTTTTTCAAAGAAAAACTACTAAAAAAGTATGGTCGCGAAGGCACCGCCAAGCGTATTTATGCCACCACAGACGCCAATAAGGGTGCTTTGCATGGCGAAGCGATTCAAGAAGGCTACACTCGTTTTGTTGTACCGGATAATATCGGCGGGCGCTATTCGGTCTTGACTGCTGTAGGGCTTTTGCCACTTACGGTTGCGGGAATTAATGTAGACGCGTTGCTCACTGGTGCCAAATCCGAAAAGGATGATTATGCCAAAGAGTCCAATCTTGGTAACATTCCCGCCGTCCAGTATGCCACTATGCGCGCCACCCTTCTTCAGCAAAAGTACGATACCGAGATCCTAGCTACTTTTGAGCCAGATTTACAATATATTGAAGAATGGTGGAAGCAACTCTTTGGTGAGTCAGAAGGTAAGAACCACCAAGGTATCTTCCCGGCGTCAGTAATATATACTACGGATTTGCATTCCCTTGGTCAATACCTCCAAGAAGGTCGGCGCAATATTTTTGAAACTGTCCTCACTGTCGAGCATCCTGGCTTAGTCGATTTTGCCGTACCCACTTTGCCTGGCGCTGATGTTGATGGTCTCAAATATCTAGAAGACCGCATGCTTGGCGATATCAATAATATTGCCCGCGAAGCCACTATTACCGCACATCGTACTGGCGGCATTCCTGTCTCAGAAATCACCATGCCTGGTTTATCCGAATCTAGCCTTGGCGCCCTAATTTATTTCTTTGAGTATTCTTGCGCCTTGTCCGCTAAGCTCAGTGGTGTTAATCCATTTGACCAGCCTGGCGTCGAAGCCTACAAAAACAACATGTTCCACCTGCTAGGTAAACCTGGTTTTTAAAAGTTGCCAAAAACATCAATTTAGCATATACTTTTTATATGAATAAGTTGCGTGTTGTCATTGCTCTAGGCGGGAATGCATTACAAAGTAACGGAGAAGTTACTGCTGAAGCACAGAAGGCTGTCGCTGAAAAAATCGGCAAGACCATTGCTAAGCTCTCCAAGAAATATGACATTATTATCACGCATGGTAATGGCCCGCAGGTAGGGAATATCCTTATCCACGAAGAATCCGCTGCCACCCCTTCTGCTCCTGCCATGCCCCTAGAAACCGCTGTCGCTATGAGCCAAGGCCAGATTGGTTATTGGCTATCACAAGCCATTGATAATGCCTTTGTTGCAGAAAAACGCCACAAACAAGTAGTAAGCATTATCACGCAAGTTATCGTTGATCGCGAAGACCCCGCTTTCCGACACCCTGCTAAACCGATCGGTCAATTTTATAGTGCTAAAGAGGCTCTTAAGCTTAGCAAATCAAAAGGCTGGGAGATGCGTGAAGACGCTGGGCGTGGTTATCGACGCGTCGTTGCCTCGCCGAAGCCAATTGATATTGTCGAGAAGAAGCAGATCATGACCCTAATCAACTCTGGTGCTATCGTCATCGCTGTCGGCGGTGGCGGCATCCCAGTCATCCAGACTAAAATCCTCAAAAAGCTCAAAGGTGTTGATGCAGTCATTGACAAAGATTTTGCCGCCGAAAAGCTTGCTGAACTCGTCAAAGCTGACGTTTTCGTATCGCTTACTGCCGTGCCTAATGCTTATATTAATTTTGGTAAGCCAGACCAGCTAGCCCTGGGTGTACTTAACCCCAAAGAAGCTGAGAATTATATTGACGCAGGCCATTTTGCTAGTGGCTCTATGCTCCCCAAAATTCAGGCTATTACCCAGTTTGCCAAGAAAAAGGGAATCGGGATCATTGCCTCTCCCAGCAATCTAGAATTAGCTCTTGAGCGTCGTGCTGGCACCATTATTCAATAACCCAAAATCACACACCAAAAATCTCCAGCCCGAACTGGAGATTATATATTATTAACTCAATTCGCGTGCAGCAATTCGCACCGCCTCATTCCAGCTCGTCGCTACATGTGGTGAAGCTGCAATCTCCGCCACTCGCATTCCAGTACGAATACAAAGCGAAACTTCCTGTATCATTAAATCCGCATGTGGTGCTACAATCGTCGTGCCAATAATCTGCCCCTTCGTATCAGCTGACATCTTCACAAACCCATCCCTAAAATCGTTTGTGTTTGCTGCACTCACTGTGTCAATCGGAATAATAGATACCTTGCGTTTTTCAGCTTCATTTCCTAGTTCAACTTCATTCAAGCCGACCTTTGCCACCTGCGGGAAAGTATTCGTCATTCTTACAAACCCTGTATAGTTAACAACATTACCCGCTTTTTGCAATGCGTTAGAGGTAGCAAGTTTTGCTTCATAAGCAGCCTTTTCAGTAGAACTCTCTCCACCAATAACATCGCCCGCCGCCCAAATGTTTCCACAAGAAGTTCTTAGGCCTTTATCAACTTTTATTCCTGCATAAGTATATTTAATATCAGCATTCTCTAGACCCAAATCAACTGCTGGCTCTGGCGTAATCGCTAATACGATCGCTTCTACTCGTACAGACTTCTCTTGTCCATCGCGTACAAAAATAACTTGTTTACCATTTAAATCTTCTTCCAAAGCGACTACTCTAGAGTTTGTTAAAATCTCTACCTGGCAGCGTTTATTTAGGAACTCCTCAATTACTACACTTACTTCCATATCTTCGCGTGGCAGTAATCGTTCATCAGCTTCCGCAATCAAAACCTGCACTCCTAGTGTTCCAAAGTATTCCGCAATCTCGCATCCAGTAGACCCACCGCCTACAACCAACATTGTCTTCGGTAACTTTGGTATTCTTAGCACCGTATTTGGTGTCCAACAACTCACCGTGTCCACTCCGGCTATTCCTCGGGGCACTAAATTACTTCCAGTTGCAATCAAAAACTTATCACTACTAATCTGTGCATCATCCACAACGATTTCATGAGGACTGATAAAAGTCGCATAACCATTATAGCAATCAACACCTGCATTCTCAAAAGTTTTGCGGTTGCCACCACCAGCCCGTCGTACCGCCGTAGCCTGCCAATTTAATACAGTAGGATAATTATATCGTAAAGTTGAGCTTGACATTCCAAACCGCGAACCATATACTGCGCTAGAGTATCTCTCCGCAAAATTCATTGCCGCACCATAAGCCACGTCACGATAGTTCAAAGTTGTCCCGCCCCACTTGTCTGCCTCAATAATCGCCGTATGCGCTCCCAGTCCAGCCGCCGACAAAGCCGCAGCGCTCCCAGCCGCCCCACTCCCAATCACTACATAATCATAATCGAACCTTTTACTCATTTTCGCCCACTACTTTTATATTATTTTATCACGATTTTGATAAACATAAGCTAAATCCTGACTGTATTTATTAGCTTCTTCTGCAATCAGTCTATTCAGGTCATTCATGGCTATGGCTGTTCGTTTTGATACTCTTTCAGCTACTCTACTTGCAATCCTGGTGCTAATTACTTCTGCTACTGCCACCGATATGCCAACCGCTTTCGCGCTAGTCAGTAACTCTTTTCTTAAATCATTTTCATCAAACATGAAAGGTTTTGGTTGCTTTCGCTTCATACTAACACCTCAAAAGCAAATAAGAAAAATCCTAACATCAAAAACCCTACACCAGAGATAACTCGCATAAACATTTTGTGATTAACCCGCCAACGCTGAATATCGGTAATTGTCTTACCTCTCCGCACCGCTAATCTCAATATAACTGGTGGCATAATTGCAATAATTGTATAAATTGTTACAGCGACTATTTGCCACAGATCCTGAAGCCTTAGAATGCTATTCGCCGCTACAATGAATAAAACCAAAGTGAACGGCATTTCCGCCAAGCTTGTCAACACTCCTAATGAAAAAGCTTCAGTATTACTATTAGTCTCCTTGGCTCGTTTATCAATGAAGCGCGCAACTGTGCGTGGTAGCCATAGCTCAGTGCTTTTACCGCGCTTGTAATAAAGCCCCCACACGATAATGGCTATTGCTACCAGCATACCTACTACAATTATAATCTCTTCAGGATACAGCGCTTTACCGAAGTAGCGGTCAAAAATAAAGCAAATCGCTGCAATGCTCAAAAAAACCAGGGCACCAATTCCTGCGATATAACTGCTCACAATGGTCTTGGTTCTCTTCTTAATGTGCTTGCCAAGGCTAGCATGGTAAAGCAGTAAGAGCGTGCCGAGCTGCACTTGCAAGCTAGCATGTATTAAAGCCGCCAATAATACCTCGCTAATAGGGATAACCATATCCATAATATTATTATAACATGCTGTTATCACTAATGCTTGTTATTATTGCTTGAAATGTGCTACGCTAAGAAGGGGCACATTTTCCGAAAAATCTCCTCAAATCAAGTTTTACACAAAATAACATGCTAGTGCTTGGTATTTTATCTTCATGTGTGCTATGCTTTGGGCTATGAAGAATTATTTGCCCCACATTTCAAAACATTTTTTACCATTCAAGGTTGCTTATCTGTGTATTGCTGTAGTCACGACGCAGTGTTTAGCCATTGTGCAATTCGCTTCGGCGATAGAAGGCTCTCTCCCCAGCAATAACACCCTTGGTAACAAAGTTAATCCACCTACCTCAGAAGTTGATCTTGATTCTATTTCTCATACTACCGACCAGGTTCAAACAGATACCGATAAAAGCGATATTGATGAAGATGATAATTACCCCTTTGAATCAGATTTAATCATTAAAGCCGTTAATCCGGGCTACACCCAAGATGGAATTCCTCACGTCGGAGAATTCATCGAGCTTCAGAATCTTACCGACGATACATTAGAGCTTGCTGGCTATTCGCTAGTTTATACTGGCAGTGGCAAACCAAATTTAGTCTTTACTTTTCCAGAAGGAAGCCTTCTTGCCAGCAAGCATCTCCTTATGCGCTATGTAAAATCTCCAGAACAAGATTTTGATCTTACTTATAAAGTTGGCACAGTTGGGTTAGCACAGAGCGCTGGCAAGCTAGAACTTTTTTATAATAATGAGGTGGTTGATGCTCTTTGTTGGAGCACTAAGTCCACGCCAAATTGTGTCCAAAAGCCAGCTAATAGTACTGAAACCATGGTGCGTAACTTGGCGTCAGGCGATTTCGATTTAGTTTCTGCCATCGACTACGAAACGCCTTCCATTGACCCAGACGCGCCAAATCTCTTCCTTCCTGAGAATCCGGATGACACCGAGTCGCCCGAAGACGAACTTGCTCCGCAATGTCGTGGTTTAGAATTTTCTGAACTATTAACCTACTACACGGAAGACAAATCAGAACAATTTATTGAGTTTTTCAACCCCACAAACCAAGAAATTATTCTTAACGGTTGCAAAATCGCTTACAAAAACAAAACCTACGAGCTATCTGGTAGGGTCGCATCAGGAAATTACTATGCCTTTTATCAAAGCCAGCTTTTCGCTCTCACCAAAAACCCTCAAAATCCGCTTGCGTTGACTCTGCTAGATACGGATGGAGAAGTTTTAGATGAAATATCTTATTCTAATGGTCAAAAGAAATCTACTAGTTTCGCTAAAATTTTTGACGAGAATGGTAATGACACCTGGCAAGTTACTTACGCTATTACGCCAAATTCTGAGAATGTTTTTCAAAAATTTCGCACGTGTGAAGCTGGTAAAATAATTAATCACGCTACTGTTAATTGTATTAAAGTCACCTTTATTAAAACTACTGCAGAGAATTAACAATCTAAGCTTAAAACTTCTGCACCCTGTCCCGCCGGTAAATACCGTAATCCGCTTACCGGCCGATGCAAGAATATTGAGACCACTTCCTCGACACTCAAAGCATGTGCTGAGGGTTACGAACGAAATCCTGAAACTAATCGTTGTCGTAAAATTAAAAACACCACACCTAATGACGGTGCCGATTATGCTCTAACCACTAAAGCTGGTAGTGGGCAGACCGTCTTCGTAGGTATCGGTATCGTG
Source organism: uncultured Candidatus Saccharibacteria bacterium (assembly GCA_946560015.1). Classification (GTDB taxonomy): domain Bacteria; phylum Patescibacteriota; class Saccharimonadia; order Saccharimonadales; family Saccharimonadaceae; genus Nanosyncoccus. Next base: position 16,151 of record CAMNUC010000011.1, read on the forward strand.
AGCATAATTATCCTACTTGGGATGATATATGTTGTCTTACAATTCCGGCATGAAATTGTTCGTGCGGCTCGCAAAACTCGCCAGCGCATCAATCGTATTTTCCAAGACTCGCTCACGCGGAAGATTGGCCGGAACCGAAACCAAAAGCCCTAGTTCCTGGTAATGCTTCAATACTGGTAAAGTTTTTTCGTGGTATTCGCGAATACGTGTTTGGAAAATATCGGGATCGGCATCATCTGGACGCAAACCACGATCGCCAAGTATCTTTGCTGCTTCCCAGCGCTCCACCACATCTTGATCTGAGAGTTGCAACACTACCGCCGCTCTAATTGTATGTCCACTGCTTTTCGCTACCGCCATTACCTCGTTTTCTTCACCACTCCAACGTCCAATCGAAGACAAAACTAAGGGATATTTCCAAAGTTCTTCCCGCTCAAAATAGGGCAGTACCCAATCGTAAAAGACATTTGACGGCATCAATTTACCATTACTAGTAATATTTTGCCCAGTTGCTTGCTCCATGGCTCTCACAATCATACCTGAGGATAAAAACTTTGCACCAAGCTTTTCCGCCAACTGCACTCCAACCGTATCTTTGCCACTCATAGGTAGACCAAAAATGTTAATACTGCCAATTCCTAACCAAGCCTTGATTTGCTGAATCTTTGCTTCCATGGAATCATTATACCAGCTTTACATTCTATAGGCTAGTGAACCCAAAAATCTGGTGGGATAAGCCCACCAGATCAAAAGGTCTTGGCATGTGAATCTGCCATGCCGGGGTATCTCTAGTAGCTGGAGCTTGACCTCAATTGCTTACTTTCGAAGCCCACGGGCTTGTCACCCGCAACCTTATTATAATATAGTCATAACCATAACACAATAGCACCATGAAGTATATTAGCGGTCTTGCCTAATGAGTGCTAATTTGCTATAATATAAGTATGAATTTGACTCAACGCCAAGAAGGGATCCTCTTTGCTATCATTGAAGAATACGCTGAAGTAGCTACGCCGGTTGGCAGCGTTACTCTTGCCAAACTTTTTCAGGTGTCATCAGCAACCATTCGTGCTGAAATGGCGCAGCTTGAGTCAATGGGTCTTATTGCACAGCCGCACACTTCTGCTGGACGCGTCCCTACCGATGCTGGCTATCGTTATTATGTAAATACTTTATCTGAGAGCCCAGAAGTTTTCGATGGGCAAAGCCTACTTCTAGCTAACGCACGTGAAGGCACCCGGTCATCCGATCGCGAAAATCGCGTCTTGGAGGCTCGTGTTAATTCACAAATGCGTACTGACTTCGCTATTCGTGGCGCTGTCGATTCGTTAGTCGAGTTAACGGGGAACCTTGGTCTTGCCACGATTGGCGAACAATTGTATATCTCTGGCATCTCACGTCTCTTTACTCAGCCAGAATTTATTGATAATGAGCGTGTTCGTGCCGTGGCCGAGCTTCTTGATAATCTTGAACCTTGGCTCCGTGAAGCTGCACCTGGACAACCGCTTAATATTTTTATTGGACAAGAGAATCCTATTGGCAAGACTTCTCAAGTTGCACTTATTATTAGCCGTTTTCGTTCGCCCTACTCCGACAAAAGCTACATTGGCGTACTTGGTCCCACTAGGCAGAATTACAGCCGCGTTATGTCTCTCGTACGTCACGCTGGGAATATTCTTGAGCAAACATTATCATTAAAGTAAAGGAGTTTTATGAAAGAAAAAAGAGTTGATGAACAAGAAATGGCTGAGTTAGTAGAAGACGTTTTAGAACCGACTCCAGAAGAGCGGATCGCTGAACTTACTAATGATCTTCAACGCACGCGTGCTGATTTTGAAAATTTTCGCAAACAGGTTGAAGCTCAGCGAGCACAAGCAATGTCGGTAGCTAAATACGCCACTGTTGAAAAATTCCTACCCATGCTTGATGATATTGATCGAGCCATCACTGCTTATCCTAAAGAGCTTAAGCCTCTTGAGAAGAATCTCCAAAAGACTCTCAAGAATCTCGACCTTACCAAAATTAACTCTGAAGTTGGTACCGAATTTGATCCTGACTTTCATGAAGCGATTTCAGTTGAAGACGAAGGAGGTGAGCATGAAATCATTTCTGAGACCTTACGCTCAGGCTATATTTACGATGGTGACGTCGTGCGCGCAGCCATGGTAAAGGTGAAAAAAGTTGCCACAAAAAAATAACTTTCACTCTATCTGTCATCGATGTGTGGTATAATTAAAACCATGAACGGTGACGGAGGTATAGATTTTAAGAAAATTGGTCGTCGTATTCGTGCTTGCGATTATTTAGTGGTAGCGCAACTCTTTCTGCAAGACAATTTTCTGCTCGAACACAAACTAACCTTTGACGATATTAAACCCCGCCTTCTCGGTCATTGGGGAACATGTCACGGCATAGATGTCGCTTATGCTAATCTCAAAGCATTTTTCTGTCCCACTCCCGATGAGCCTACGTCTCAACCAGCCAACGATAAAGTCAAAAATGCTCTCGACAGCCTTAAAAAACGCCCGACTGCCAATATTGATACAGGGTTTATCCCCGAAAAAAGCCAGCACGAACGCGACAATTTCCATTTCATTTTGGGACCCGGACACGGTTTCCCGGCTTTGCAAGCCAATCTTTTCGTTGATGGTGATCTAGAGCTAGTCGATCCTAAAGCTACACGTGATCCGAAAGGTGTCGAGTATCTTTGCAAAAACTTTTCTTGGCCAGACGGGTTTCCTTCACATGCCAGCCCTATTACTCCAGGTGTAATCTGTGAAGGTGGGGAATTAGGTTATGCTCTCGGTGCCGCCTATGGTCTAGCGCTTGGGCACCCTGAGAAAACCATTGCTGTTATGCTTGGCGATGGTGAATTTGAAACCGCTACTGCCCTTGCCTCCCTTAATCTCGTCAAGACCATTGGAAATAATATATATAATGGCAAAGTTATTCCTATTCTTCATCTCAACGGTTACAAGATTTCTGGCCCTACCCTTTATGGCCGTAAATCTGAACGAGAAATGAAAGAGTTAATCCGTGGCTTCGGTTATACTCCACTTTGGGTTGAAGGCGATTCTGTAGAAGAATTTCAGGGTCGACTGCGTGAGATCAATAGCGTCACTCACCCGTTCTTGATTTTGCAAACCGAAAAAGGCGCCACCGGCCCTACCGAAGTCGAGGGAAAGAAAGTTGCTGGTAATTTTCTCGCTCATCAGATTCCGCTTCCCGAAGCCAAAACTAACCCTATCGAGCTTGATCAGCTCAAAGATTGGCTCATAAGTTACAAATTTGAAGAGCTATTTGATTCAAAGAAAGGTTTTACTATATGATAGACGTAGTAGACAATCCTGGCAGCGAAAGATATTCTCCTGCTAAACGTATTGGCGCTGCCATGGCGAGCTATATGATGCGTCACCCAGACTTCTATCTTTTTTCGCCTGATGAAACCACCAGCAACAAACTTGACGCTGTATACGAAATATCTAGCCGTGCCTGGGAGCTCCCACAAAAAAGTTGGGATTTACCAGAAGCCCCCAACGGTCGCATTATTGAAATGCTTTCCGAGAATACCCTCTTCGCCTGTATGGCGGGTCACCTCATGAATGGTGAGCCAGCCATGATGACAAGTTATGAAGCTTTCTTTACAATTATTGCTGCTCAGGTTATGCAACACATTAAGTTTCTTGAGCAATCGGCAAAAGTTAGTTGGCGTGATCCTATCCCTGCCGCCAACCTCCTCTCCACTAGTACTTGTTGGCGCCAAGACCATAATGGCTTCACCCATCAGTCTCCAGCGCTCTTGTCGCTTTTGCTAAGCAACCCCAGTAACAAAGCTAACTGCCTCTTCCCAATTGATGATGTTGCCGCCGAGGCCGCCTTTATTTATATGACCAAAAGTCAAAATGTTGTAAATCTTACAACATTTAACAAAACCGACCAGCCCCGCTGGATCGACTCGCATCAGGCTGATGTGCAATATCATGATGGTGGTGCTAGTATTTTTCAGTTCATTTCTGACGACAACCCAGATTACATTTTTACGGGTGTTGGCGACATCGTCTCCTGCGAAGCTCTCGAAGCTATCAAGCTCCTCAAAGCCGACCTCCCTGAAAAGCATTTTCGTTTTGTCAATATTATGGCGCTCTCCTATGGTGCTATTGGCACTACTGACCGCAAGCTCAAGCAAGCTGAGTTTGACAAACTATTCACCAGAAACAAACCTATCATCGCCAATTTTCATGGCTACCCAGATACTTTACGCAGCATTTTTAGCCACTACATTGATCGTGCACGTGTGCGCGTGCATGGATTCTTAGAGCGTGGCAGTACTACCACCCCATTTGAGATGCTTAGCCTTAACGAAGCTTCTCGTTATCATCTCGCCATTGATGTTGCTCGTCTCGAAAAGCGTGACGACCTTATCGAGAAATACCAAAAAGCCATCGCCGATAACCATACCTACGCCATTAAGAATGGTATTGACAAAATAGCATAAGCGTGATAGTATAGATACGTAAGCTGCCTTTGTGCGGTTGCTTGTTGATGATATACTCACAAGTCTACTCAATAGGCGCAGAGATCAAGCCGGCGCATATTGTTACTTTGTTCTATCAATTAAACATCCCTCGGCCTAGCCAGTGGGTTTAGGGTGCATAAAAAGGGCAGCCAGTAGGCTGCCCTCAGGTACACACTTTTACACCAACCCCAATTGTATCCTCGGATCCCTAATCTTTGTTTACTACGCCACCCATATAACTGGCGTAGTAAAGCACCTCATCCTTACGAAGATGCCCCACAATGCGTTCGGTGCCGCTAAAGCAGCGCAAACCGCCTTTAGCTTCGTTGATATAGCGAAGGCCCGTTGAAGTAATCATCTTACGCGGACCGCGGAAGGGCTGGTCAGGATTGTGATTGTGTTGCAGCGCATCCATCAATGCCGCCAGCACCAGCTGTTTGTCCTCAGCATATGGCATGATTCTTCCCCAGTAGACCATGCTCCAGCAGGCAACCTCCTCGTAGAAGAGCGTGGTCATCCCGCTGTACGGTTCACCACCATACCACAGGTCCACGTAACGCCACAGACCATCACATAATACAATCCGTGAACTTCCGTCCTCGCCCACCTGCGGTTTAGCGGCACCGCTGGCATATTCTTGCTGAGCTTTTGCGAAAAACTCTCTCATCTGATCGTCGTGCTTATTATAGAATTTCCGGCTGTCACTCTTCGTCTTCGCCTTTCCCATTTTTATAACCTCACTTTCAGATTTCAGACAGACTACACTAAGGGCTGTGCAATAAAGAGCTAGGGGCGATATTTTAGCACAAAAACCACCCCAACTACGTCAATAGTAGCATACTTTATGCAAAAAGTCAAGACATATATTCTAAAGTATGTTATAATATACAACATATGGAATTATTTATTTTAACAATTACGCTCATAATTCTGGCGGAAACCACAATACTCGTCATCAAATCCCGCCAAAGACCATTCCTAAACACCAATCAAAAACGCAAAGTTTATGTCGATACGTCTGCCTTGATGGATCCGCGCCTACTTGCCGTAGCGCAGACTGGTTTTATCGGTGACGAAATTGTTATCCCTCGCAGTGTCACCAGGGAATTACAGCTTCTTGCTGATGGAAAAGATTCAGAAAAACGCTTGCGTGCTCGTGCTGGGCTTGACGCAGTGCGTGAGCTTGAACGGGTAGTATATTTTAATACAACCATCTTGAACGATGAGCTTGGTCGCGTCCAAGTTGATAATCGCTTAATCGAGCTCGCCAATGCCAATCATGGACTAATTCTCACCAATGATTATAACCTGCAAAAAGTCGCCGAAACCGAGCATATCGATGTCCTCAATCTTAACGAGCTTGCTTTGGCTATGCGTGCTGAATATCTTCCTGGCGAACGCACCCGTGTTAAAGTAGTATCTACTGGCAGTAATCCGCACCAAGGTGTGGCATATCTTCGCGACGGCACTATGGTTGTTATTGATAATGCTAGTAATAAAGTCAGCCAAGAAGTCGAAATCGAGTTCGTTAAACTCAACCAAACTGCCTCGGGCGTCATGATGTTTGCACGACTTGCTCATCCACAAACCTCTCGCAATAGTCGCGGTGCTACTTCTGAAGGTCGTCGCCAGCTGTTTAAGAAACAAAAGCATAACCACTAGTCAGCTTCGTCCAGCATCGACCAACTGCGAGTGGGAACACCATAGCCGATCGACCAAGAGACACAAGAAAGATGGGCTAATCTGCTGCTGTCGTCGGTATATATATGCCGCTCAGCGTCGTACCGTCCTTTGTATCGACTTCAAAACGCACTTCTTGATCACCTGAACTTAACAAGTGATTGACTCCCATGCTAATCACATTAGAGGTAATATTGCCTTCCCGTTTGAGCTGACCATCTACATATAAGCGATAAGCTTTAAGTTCATCAATTGCATCCTCGCCAAAGGTTATGTTCAACAAATTGGACAACGAGCTCTCCTGAATTATCACTAGTCCATCGCCAATCACCGTCTTACCGCCCACGACTCCCGAACCACTACAATCATCTTCCGTCTCATAGTCGTAAGGCTCCTCTACAGTTACGGTTTCTTTCTTATCTTTACCAAACTTCACTGCTACTGGATCGGTTACAAAAGTTACTTCAATTTCAATACGTTGACTTTTAGGAGTACATGCCGCCGCTTTCTTATGGTTGTATTTGTTAAACTCCACCGTTTCTTTACGCGTGCCAGATTTTTCTTTACTATACCAACTTGGCCAGAGATCTTTCGTTCCCGCCATTGTCAACTCTTGGATCCCCGCAGGACGAACTGGTTCATCGCCAGCTTTCCATCGACCTTCGCTAGCATATAGGTCTTTATGGACCTTCTCCATATAATCGTTTACTACTCGCCTTACGATCTGATTCGTACTGCTTGTCAGACCTGACCCATCATGGTTGCCATTCCACACTACAGTAGAAACCGCTGTTGAGTAGCTTGCCATCCAAGAATCTTTCGTCACTGAACTGTTGGAGGTAGTAGTAGTACCAGTTTTACTAGCTGTCCATACCCCTGGCACGATGAACCCAAATGAGAAAGACTGCTGACCAAAGTTAATCTGTGAGCGTGCCTGAGCATCACTTAAGATGCTTGATAGTAAGTATGCCACTTGTTCGTCAATTGCTCTCTTGCCAGCTGTATCTTGCCAGCTCTCGAGCACCTTGCCGGCAGGATCCTTTACCTCTAATACGTAAGACAAGTCTTTATAAGTCCCACCTCGCGCAATTGATGCGTAGGCATTTGCGTGCTCAATCGCTTTTACGCCACAACCACTACCAATCGCGATCGAAAGACCTGCCGCGCCATTCTCACAATACGATACATCGCCAAGCGCGTGCGCCGTTTCTAGCCCATTCTCAATTCCCGCTAGGTAAAGCGCCTTCACTGCGCCAATGTTTAAGGAGTTGGATAGTGACTGTCGCAAAGTGATATCGCCGTGGAAGCGTCCCGTCGCGTTTGTCATTGCACATGGACCAGTATTTCCATTACAATATACATCATCGATATTTTCATCCTTTAGATGCGTACCCGGACCATACAATATGTCGCCATCCTTGATTGAAAATAACGCTGCGTAATCCAAAATTGGCTTAATAGTCGAACCTGGCTCAAGTAGTGAGGTAGTAGCGTTTACCTCGCCATAGACTGGAGTATTCCAATCCACCGACCCAACCATAGCAAGCACCTGACTTGTCTCTACGTCCACCGAGGCTAGAGCGATATTATCGCTATTATTGGTGTTGCGCAAGGTCGCGCCAGTTGCTACTGCGGCTTCGGCCATCTCTTGTGCACGATAATCAAGCGTCGTTTTAATAATGTATCCGCCCGTGCGCATTGTCTGAATGCCATATTTTTCTTCTAGTTGCGCCTTGACCTCCATCACAAAATGAGGTGCTTTAATGTCAGTGTATTGATGGCTCTCCGGCAAAATTTGATCAAGAATTGGCACTGCTTTGGCTTCTTCAGCCTCTTCTTTAGTAATGTATCCCATCTCTACCATCACATCAAGAGCTTTATGCTGACGTGCAACCAGTTGTTCGTGTCCATAAGGATTATAAGGATTCAGCACGCCTGGATTGTTTGGTATACCAGCCAACAATGCCGATTCTGCTAAGGTCAAATCCTTCGCATTTTTGCCAAAATAAGTCTGTGCCGCGCTCTCAATGCCATTCCGTCGCCCACCATAAGGCGATTGGTTGAGATACATTGTGATAATTTGCTCTTTGCTGTACATTTTTTCTAGCTCAATAGCTAGTATTAACTCCTTGATCTTGCGCGAAATACCACCACGGTTAGCAGATGCAGCTTCATTCGAGAAATACACTTGCTTAATCAATTGTTGTGTCAGCGTTGACCCACCTTGCACTCCCTTCCCAGATAGTGTAGATAGTGCCGCACGCATTAAGCCCCAAAGGTCTACCCCTGGGTGTGTATAAAAATGCCTATCTTCTAGTGCCACCGTCGCCTGTCGTACATAAGGAGAAATCTGATCCTCCTCCACTACTAGGCGATAATCCGATGTACCTTTATCTTCCCAAAGCACTACGCCGTTGCGATCAAGATATGTGTTCACGGTTTCAGAAATCGTCAAATCATTCAGCTCAATTTCCTTTAGCTGGCTCTTATAGTATACGAACAGTGCTCCCACCCCAATAATGCCAAGCAATACACAGGCCGCGAAAATCTTCCCAATTCGCTTCAAACCCGCTTTAGAAAACCAATACGCTTTAATACGTTCCCATCGGAAATGCGCAAAAAACCGCGCCGGCTGTTCCTTTGGCAAAGGCGCTAGCTCCGACTCTGGCTTAACTGGACTTTTTGCCTTTTTCTTGGCTCCGATTAAACTAGCATATGCCCCGAAACTCGTCCTCTTTACAGAACGTTTCTTGTCGTCATTCGCAGTTTTCATACCCCTATTATACCATATTCTCTATATGCACAAAATAACATTTTCGTCATACTATGCCATACTTACAGGGAAGTTCACTTGCAATAATCTTAGTTTTGAACCTATTTTTATAAAAACAGCCGCCCATAGGACGACTGTTCCGCGTTTTAGATCTGCTTGGCCAGCTTTAAGGGGAAATATCTCACACATTCTCTTAAATACCAGAGAAATGCGCTCCGGCACCACCACTGCTCAGCTTCACGGTAAAGTTTTGTAGGCAGATAAGCCGCTGCAATCGGGCTCATACCGAGCAAACGTGCTTGTCTTAGTGCGCGAGGCATATGTAGCCTGTGCGCCACCAGGGTAACCAGCATTGGTTTTTCACTCGGAGTGCAGTTGTGCCTCAGTATTATTCTTTGTGCCTCTCTTAGTACATGGTATGTGCCACCATCCTGAATCCCACCACCATTTTCAGCACTAGACTGTCCGACCCTAATTTCCTTGATGCGCCCTGTGCGCACCAAATCCGGGTGTTGCCGACAAAGATGTGCATAAGTCGCCGACTGCGCCAGAATTATTGATCCGCGCGTCTGTGCTTCATATGTAAGCACATGCTCACCCAAATCGTGGATAGTCGATGGTATAGTCGGATCCCTCGTATAACCAAAGTCCAAGACTATCGCAAATAACAAAGGTACTCACTCTCCTCAAAAATAATAGGGAAATGCTATTCATATATTATACGACCATAGTCTTAGCTAGTCAACCACTGTGCTGAGACTAGTTTATGCTTGACAAATAAACCAACCTGTGCTACTATGAAGATAACCCTAGCAATAGGTCTAGCTTTTGATGTGCCAAAAACGCCATGAAATATCCAGCACTCTACGCCGGTGCAATCTTTATTTCACTACTGCAAACTTATTTTTACCGCGTTTGAGCAGTGCCACTTGGGCAACCTCTACATCTTCGGCAACCTTAACGCCGTTCACTGTAATTGCCCCAGCAGCTGTTAGCTTTCTTGCTTCGCTCTTGCTTGAAGCTAGCCCAGTCGCGACTAATGCGTCAAATAATTTTATGTCTTTTGTTGCGACTGCTAAATACTCTCCAAATTCCATTATTTCATCTTCTGCGAGATCTGTCAAATCCCCCGCGAAGAGCCTCTCCGTCAGTGCTGCGACGGCTTGAGCGTTTTCAAGCCCATGCACTACCTCTGTCGCTCCAAACGCCAAGGCTTTCTGAGCTGCCCGCCGCTCCGGGTGTTCCTCTTGTTCTATCATCAAGGCCTTTACTTCATCCTTGCTTAGTAACGTATAGATTTTCATCAAATACTCCACCGAAGTGTCCGGCTGGTTTAGCCAGAATTGATAAAAATCAAAGACTGAGGTCTTTTTCGGGTCAAGCCAAATCGCATTACCTTCCGATTTGCCAAACTTTCGTCCTGTCACTGGATCGATCACTAGTGGCGTAGACCATGCGTCAGCCGTTGCCCCCTCTAGACGCTTAATCAGGTGGATACCAGAAGAACAGTTCCCAAACTGATCAGCGCCACACAACTGCAAATCTACCCCATATTTACGATACAAATGCAAGAAATCATACCCCTGGATCAATGTGTAAGAGAATTCCGCATAACTAATTCCGCTTCCGCCCTCACCGATGCGATTTTGTACGAACTGTCGGTCTAATAGCTGTGTCATCGAGAAGGCCTTACCCACTTCGCGCAAGAAACTCAGATAATTAATATCCTTAAACCAGTCATAATTATCCACCATTATCACTTCGTCGCTGTCGATGACTTTAGTGATCTGCTTCTTAATACAGGCTTTATTGTGTTCAACTTCATCAAGCGCTTTTAGATCGCGCTCGCCATTATCTTTTGGATCACCAATTTGCCCTGTCGCGCCACCCACCAAGAGATATGGCTTATAGCCATGCCGCACGAAACATGCACACATCATTAGCGCCGCGAGGTTGCCAATCGTCAG
>CAMNUC010000012.1 GCA_946560015.1 uncultured Candidatus Saccharibacteria bacterium
CCCCGGACAATCCGGGGGTTTTCTGGTAACAAAAATAAAAGCCCTTGGATGGGCTTTTACCTACTAAGCAGTTAGGCGAGCGCGGCCTTTGATGCGGCGACGTTTTAGGACTTTTTGACCGTTCTTAGTACTATTGCGTTTCATGAAGCCATGTTCTACTTTGCGTTGACGCTTGTGTGGCTGATATGTCCTTTTTGGCATAATAAACTTACTCCGATTTAATTACTCTTTTGCTTTTCTTATTGCAATTACTTGTTCTAGTATACACCAGTTTTCCACTTTTTTCAAGAGGTTTTCCACATGGTAAATTAGGGGTTTGAATGATTTTGGTGGAAAACTCACCTCTATTATGTGGAAGTCATATTAGAACATGGTATTTATAGAGAAAAAACTGTGGAAAAGTCGGGTGGGGTTTGGTATAATGTAATCAATAAGTAAGGAGGTCACTGAGGTCATGTTGGACACGTGGAAAAGTGTGCTGTCGGAAATTGAGCAGATGATTCCAAGTGAGCAGTTTTCCACATGGTTTACAGGCGCAGAGCTCTTAAGTACGGAGGGGGGCACAATCGTGATCGGTGTGCCGAATGTGTTTAAACGAACACAGTTGCAAGCAAAATACTCAGATATTATCAAGGAAGCGTTTGAGCATAGTAATATATCAGTAAAAAACTTACGCTATGATATATTAACACGAGAAAAGCCAAAAACACGACCACATGCATCAAGATCGGTTCCAGGTCAGGTACAATCAATTGCGGATGCGGCAACAAATAATTACCATTCTTCGGCGCCGGTGAACGGATCCCTTCAAACAGGATTGAATCCACGCTATACTCTGGACAATTTTGTAATCGGTACAAATAATGATTTGGCTGTAAGTGTGGCACGGAATGTGATTGATAATCCGGGCATACGGTATAATCCGTTTTTCTTATATGGTGGGCCAGGGTTAGGTAAGACGCACTTAGTGCAAGCAATTGGCAATGAGATTGTAAAACGTAACCCAAAGCTGAAAGTGCTATATACGCCGATATCGAGTTTTTATTCGGAGTTTATTAAATCGTTGCAAAATAAGCGAAGTGATGATTTTAGGCAGAAGTTCCGTAAACTAGATGTACTAATCATTGATGATTTTCAGATGATTATGAATAAGGATGCATCGCAGGCAGAGTTTTTTGATATCTTTAACGAATTAACACAACACGATAAGCAAATTATTGTCACTTCAGATCGATTACCAGATCAGATTAAATCAGTAGATGAGCGACTAGCGTCACGGCTTTCACAAGCGGGTGAGTTTGATCTCCAAATGCCACAATTTGAAGACCGGTGTGCGATCTTGAGGTCGATGGCGGAGTTTCGTGGGGCGGAAATTGAGGATGCAGCGATTGAATATATAGCTGATAATGTGAAGACGAATATTCGAGCATTAGAGGGTGAGCTGACACATATTTTGGCGGTGGCGGATTTTAAGGCGATGACACCACTTGAGGTAATAAACGAAGGTTATGTAAATACCGTAAGTGCTACTCGTACAAAAACAGTTTCGCCAAAGCAAGTAGTGGAGAAAGTGGCGAAGTACTATCAATTGACCACGAAAGAGATGTGCGGAAAAAGTCGCGTAGCGCATATTAAAAACGCACGACAGGTAGCAATGTATATATTATCAAAAGATTTGAGTATGAGTACTCCTAAGATTGCGTTAGAGGTGGGAGTAAAAGATCATACGACAGTGATGCACGGAATTAAGAAAATCGAAAAGGACCTAAAATTAAATTTTAGCCTGCGTGACCAAATAAGCGAGATTAAGGAGCGGATCTATGGTTGATGTGGAAAAGTTGTGTATAAGTCTGCGGGAAAGTTTGTGGGAAAGTTGTGGGAAAGTTTTGCACAGGTGGGTGGAAAAGATGTTTGGTGGGAAATTGTGGGTAAAAGTTAGGGTTTTCCACGTGGTGGTGGAAAAGTTTTGCAGGGTGATTTACACATGGTGGAACAGAGGTAGAAAAGGGTTTTGCACAGTTTCCACAGCCCTTACTATTACTACTATTAATTATTATAAGGAAGGGTAAATATGCGGATAAAAATTGTTCAGGAAAAGTTGGCAAAAGCACTAAGTAACGTGAGTCGAGTAGCGGCAGGAGGTAGAGCTACGTTACCTATATTGAGTAATGTCTTAATAAGAGTGGACGATGGTAAGGTAAGTTTAACTACAACGAATTTAGATATGGCAGTAATGAGTTTATTGCCCGTAACGGATAGTGAGAATGGTGTAGTGACGGTGCCCGCAAGGCTGATAGCGGAGTTTGTAAGTAATCTTCCCCGTGGAGAGATGGTAGATTTAACTGCGGATGGTACAAAAGTAGAAGTGAAGGCTGGGAGTTGTCAATCGGTGATTAATGGTGCGTTGGCGGACGATTTCCCCGAATTGCCTGAACTCGAAGCGGAGAAGACGATGACCTTTAGGATGAAGGCAGAAGATTTTAAAGCTGGGCTAGGACAAGTGATGATAGCGGCTAGTAATGATATGACGCGGCCGGCACTTACTGGTGTATATTTTAATACTTTTGAGGGCGACTTGTATGTGGCTGCAACGGATGGTTACAGACTGGCGGAGCGAAAATTGGCGGAGAAAGTAGGTGCAGAGGTGGTGGCGATAGTACCAACAGTATCTCTACAGGAGGTGATGCGGTCGCTTGGTGAGATGGAGGATGAGATTGAAATATTGTTTGATGAAACACAGGTGAAGTTTCGACTAGATGGAGTGGAAATTACTTCAAAGCTAGTGGATGGCTCGTTCCCTGATTATCGACAGCTGATTCCGAAAGAATCGGAGATTAATGTGGGACTTAGCAAAAGCGAACTCGTGCGGGTGACGAAGCTAGCGGCACTGTTTGCTAAGGAGGTGGGGGGATCGGTGGTATGTAGTACGAGCGTAGAAAACGGATGTTTTGCGATAGCAGCAGTGGCGAATGAACTAGGTGAAAATAGCTCGGAAATAAAAACGGCGGTGGATATTGATGGGAAAGTAACGTTAAACTCAAGATTTTTGTTAGATGCAATAAATGCATTAAGTGAAGATAAGGTAGAAATTGGTTTTGCAAATAAACTAGACCCGGTGGTGTTGAGAGGAAAAGATAACCGAGAGTATGTGCACATCGTAATGCCGTTAAAGAGCTAAATATATTTTGTGGTTGACGTGAGGTTGGTAAGATGATCGTGAGGAGCGTGCGGCTAAGTAATTTTCGGAGTCACGAGAGCTTTGTGCTGGAATGTGATACGCAGACGACTACGATTATTGGGGAGAACGGGTGCGGAAAAACTTCGATACTAGAGGCGATCTATGAGTCATTGCGAGGCAAGAGCTTTCGAGCGGCGGATAAAGAAATCTTGCGGAGGGGAGCGGAATTTTATCGGGTGGAATTGGAATATTACGATGGAAGAAGAGTGGTGGTGGTATTTGATGGTGAAAAAAAGGAGTTCTTGGCAGAGGATAGAAAAACACGAAGGTTACCGAAAAAGGTGCAATACCCGATAGTATTGTTTGAACCGGATGACTTGCATTTAGTGGGGTCAAGCCCGACGACGCGGCGAGGGTATTTTGATAGAGTTTTTGGTCAGCTATCGGAAAGCTATGGTGTGAGTTTGGCGCGATATAATAAGGTACTGAAACAGAGGAATGATCTCTTGAAGGATACTGAAGCGCAGGCGGGAGATTTATTTTCTTGGAATATTTTGCTGGTGAAGTATGGCGTAGAGCTTCTCGAGGCGAGACGAAGAATAGTAGAAAAAATTAATGAGAGATTTACGGAAATATATAGGTCGATTGCGGAAAATGGTGATGAAGTGAGACTGGAATATGTAAGTGAAGTGGGGAGTGAGAGTGAATTTTTGGGGGAGCTGGAGAGGAATTTTGAGCGTGATTCCCTGCTTGGCCATACAAGTTATGGGGTACACCATGATAATTACGAATTCGTATTCAATGGAGTAAAGGCAGATGGATCAGCAAGTAGGGGTGAGGTGAGATCAAGTGTGTTGGCGCTGAAATTTATTGAGGCAGATCTAGTATTGGAGGTGCTAGATAAACGACCGTTAGTGCTACTGGATGATGTGTTTTCTGAGTTAGATGATGTGCGACAGAAGTGTTTGGTGCGGAATTTTAAGGATAACCAGATTATTCTGACTTCGGTGGGAAGTGGTGGGATAAGCTGTCGGGGGTAGAGGGATTTGGGGGGTGATTTGAGGTTTGTCTTTTGTTGTTTTTCTTGAGATTGTCAAGGATTAGTTTTTTGTTGTAGGCTGGGGTAATGGTGTGGTTTTCCACAGATGTGGATATGTGAGGAAGATTTTGTACGGGTAAATGGTGATGGAATGTTCGGGCTTTGTGGATTTTTGGTTTGAGAATCCTGTTATAGAGTTTTCTGGGTTTGGTGTGGAGTTGCCAAGCATTTGTTATGAAGTTTTCCACATTTGTGCATAAATATAGTATTGATAAAGTGGAGATAAAGTTGTGTAACGAGTACTTAATGTGTTCGGTAAATTGAGGTTTGTTCGGGTGGAGAAGCGTTCGGTGTAGTGGTTAATGTTCGGGCGCCTAGGGTATGGATGTGAAGAATAAAAATTAGACGCGGTATGTAACTATATAAATAACTACACAATTATAGCGTGGGGATGCGTGCGGTAGGAGATGGTATTTGTGTGGCGAGTGGATAGAGGCTGTGTGGATTAGTGAAAGGGCTACTAAGTGTCATGCCCCAGCTGTAAGGCTGGGGTGGTAGAGCTAGCGTAGTGCGGGTATGTAAAATTAGAGGCTGTTGGTGAGGTTGAGGATTTCTAGGGGGATGTCAGGATGATTGGTGGTGGTGACAACTGGGTATGGCGTGCTGGTTAATTCCCAACTATTTTCAATTTTCTTGAGAATTGCACGGTATGTAACCTGCATATAATCTTCTTCACTGCCCACCAGAATAGTGGTGTAGTAGTATTCGCCGTTTTGCTGTCCGGTTTGGATACTAAGCTCCGGGATATGCTTATAGCCAGTACGGAGATATTCAATAGGGTTGGTGTTGGTGTTTTTGACAAAGTTAGTGAGTCGATTAGGGAAGTCGGTAAGTTTTACGTCATAGGTGGCGATGGTTTGCGGAGCTTGAGCAAGACTAAAGAGTTCATCTAAGGCGGAATCTAGGTAAGTATTGCTAGATCGCACGGTAATGGTGAGACTATTGTTTTCTAAAATATATCCAAGAGAATATAGAATATTGTTTTGTGGTAAGAAGCTCAAAATGGGCCACTCTTTGCGCTGCGCTTCGCCTTCAGCGATAGATGCTTTGCCATAGAGGGCTTGGACTTCTAGGAAATCGTCTTGGTACTTGTCATAGATCCTTTGGCCTTCTTCGGTGTTTGGACCAAGCATCCCGTAGATGTCTGTAGTATCTTCTTTGATGGTTACAGTTTCTTGGAGGGTTTCAAAGTTGGGTGAGGACACTGTAACTTGGTATTCGCCAGGAGCAAGGTAATTAGTAGTGTTATTCTTGAGCTTGACGTTATTTGCTGTGACCTCAGCAATAAAAGGAGCGTATGAGACATTAACAGAAACTTTTCCGATGCGGCCAATTAACTGAATGATAGCAAAAGTAATAATTGCAAGAAAGAGGATGCTTCCAATAATTATGACAATTAGAGTATTGCGTTTTTTGACTTGGTCCTCTGTGTTCATGTGGCTCCTTTTTAGTTCTTACGATACCAACGTGTAGGGTATCCGTCGCGTGAAGTAAGGCTTTCTTTCCCTGCCATTGGGGTGCGCCAGGCTGGGCTATCCGAGCTGCCACCGTATGATGCGGAAGCGATATTGGAGTCAAAGCCAGAGATCTGCCCAACATAGATGAAGGTGTGGCCAGGCCCCTTTGGTTTATGATCGCTAGTATAGGTTAGTGGTGCACCTTGGAAAGCTACGTCTCCAGGCTGTAATATACTGGTGTCGATAGTTGAAGTTTCTGACTCATTAAGTAGAGTCCAGCCATTTTCTACTACCCACATTTCTTGCCATGGCACGTTGCTGACGTGACCGTTGTATTCTGGTGCAAAGCCACTGTCTTGGATGAGGGTAGTAACGAAACCACCGCAGTCGATACCGGGGCGATTCGCACCACCGACGTATTTCCCTTCTGAGCGACGACGATCGACAGCAGCCTGGTAATCTGGCATCATATCGAAGTAGTTAGGTGCATGGTAGGTGGGCCAGGCGTAACGTAGGACGAGAGATTGTAGATCTCCACTAACTACGCAGCCATCGCTAGAAAGATTACTGGAGGTAACGGCGTTGTAAATAAGCTTGGCGAATAATTCTTTTCCGGCAGCAGTGGGGTGCACGCCGTCGCTGGAGATGTATTGTTCTGGACTAGAATCTACAGACCTAGCCCATTCGATAGTTGTAACATTTGAGTATTTACTCGCAGCTTCGACTAGAAGAGTATTGTTGTTGGAGTAGTCGGCAGTGCCATAGTTGGTGACAAAGTAGATATTTTTGTCGGAGCCTATAGTCTTGATTGCTTCGTCGATTTGGGATTTGGTGAGATTGGCACTATTGGTACCAAGAGCGAAGACGACGACACGACGGAGTTCCATGGATTTGGCGATCTCTATACCAGTAGTGAATTGGCGACCAACTTCGGAATTAATATCAACTCCAGGAAGCAAAGATTCGATTTGGGATTTAGAACCTTCGGTGATTGAGTCGCCGATAATGGTGATACTGGAACCGGTAACGTTCATGTTACCTCCGGTAGAGTTACCTAGCGTAGTGCCGTTGAGGGTGTTGTAGATTTCTTGGGCATGTTGGAGGCGAACTGGGTATGATCCGTCGGGGTCGGCGGGGATTTCGACATGACGTAAGAAGAAATTAGTGGCCTCTTCGACAGTGGTGGTATCAAAAATGCCTTTGTAGCTTCTAGTCGTATTGAGTTCTTCTTTTAGATACTCAAGTTCGTATTGAACGAGGCGATCAAATACGTCTTCGCCAGCTAATTCAATGAATTTGTCGCCATTAATATTGTATTGATCGCTATAGATGTTTGGCTCAAGAAAATAAGACATTAGGGAGGCATCTTTGCTTTGTATGTAGCGGAGCATATTGACGCGTCGCCCACCAGACCATTGTATTAGACCAACGCCGTATGAGCCAGTTTCGTCGTTAATGATATTTTTGTTAGGGTACTTATTCATTTGCGAAACTTCATGCTGAACCGGATTGAAGTAATTTGATTCTGACCACATATTACCCATAACTCCGGCAGCCTGTTCTGGGGTCATGAATGTGGTGAGGCCGGACCAGATTTTTTCGATGGCTTTTGTGCCCATGAGTGAGATGGTGCCGTTGTAGCAACGGCTGTTGTTACCGCTAGGATCGTAATAATAGATGCCATTGAGATTATAAAAATCGAGGATCTCCTCAGAAAGGGCGGAAACAGGTGACGCCATGAGAAGAGCTAAGAATAAGCAGATGAAGGATTTGAGAAAAGATCGGAATGAAAGGCGGCTTTTGATGCCGTTAGGGCTGTTGGTGTGGTGGAAGAAGCGTATCATACGGCGTAACTCCGGTTGCGTAGATCATAATAGGCGATATATTCGCGATGAGTGGCGTTGGTTTCGATAGGGTTGTCGACGCAGTCTGGGTTCTCGAATTTGATTTGGTGTTGGGTGATTTTGGCGGCGACTTCTTCCCCATCTTTGTGGTCGCTAGTATCTCCAGTCATGGCGATGCGGTTGGTGGGGTCGTATTGGTCGACGAAATTGTAGTAGGTGACAAAGGCGAGAACGGTTTCGGTGTTCTCAACGGTGAGACCAGAGATGCGGGAGAGGTAGCCAATATAGGTGTTGGCTTCGGGGTGATCTTCTAAGTATTTCTTTTCGTATCTGTCTTGAACGCCTAGCACTGGGTTTTCGCTATCTTCGTAGGCGCCCATTTGGGTTAAAATGCGTTGGTCTTCCATGTAGCGTTGGTAATATTTCCCTTTGCTATTCCAGAATTCGGAGTTATCTGTTGTGTTCATACAGATTTGACCCGTAGCCCATTTTAAGTGGTCTTCGTCAAGGGTTTCACCTGCATTAATGATATTCATGAGCTCTCCAAACAATGGTAGTGAGTTCAGTAGCGTATTGTTAGTGATGAATGCGCCTAAGATGTTTTGATCAACAACACCAAAAGGTGAGTCCCTGTTGGCGCAGAAGGTGATATAATGTGCAAGATCGGAATCGTCGCGTATCTCACAGTTGCCTTCTTCGTCGCAGCTTTTCATGCTTTCACTTATGACTTCTGAGTATTTTTCGTCGTCGGGGTTCAATTCAATAGTGCTCATATCGGAGGTCATGATAGGGTTGCAGAACATATCTCCTTTGGTTCCGGTCTCTTCTAGGAGGGGGCATTCGCCATAAATTGTTTGGTATGATGAGCCTTCTCCTTCTGCACGCACTCCTTGGTTCACTAGTGTAGATAAAGACTTGCTTGTAGAACGAAGAAATGATGCGAGCCCGGTGATTTTTGTCGAAGTGATTGTTGGTAATAGACTGTATGCTATGCTGCCGAAGAATGTGTTGCGGTTAGTGATGTCGAAAGGACTATGATTAAGACGGTCTTGTTCGGCTTCAAGGGCTAGAACTGTATTGGTGCTACGATTGAAGGCTTCGATGGCATTAGCGTCGCCACCGGTAAGCCCGCTTTGTTGAGCTTCTTTTCCTGCGGAGCTGGCTGCGCCCTGTGCTTGGAGGTTACCAGCCAAGATTCCTTGCGCAGTATCGTAGACGTTGGTGAAGAGTGCCCGCGCGACTGTTGGAATAAGAAAACCTAGAAAAGTAGTTGCTGCAGCTTGAACCGCAAAGGTTGTGAAGGTCTTGACGAAGAAGTTGCCGAGGAAAGCCGGGATCCCGCCGGCAAAAATCGATGAAATGGATATTACGCTAGTTAAAACATCTACGCCCGCGCATATTCCGGTGGCGGTTACGCCGAATGTAGCTGCGCCCCCTAGTTTTTTAATGGCTCGTTCGAGGGAATAGTTTTCCATGCTTTTTGGATCAACTGGGGCATTAGACATCATATTTTGGAGTGCGGGGGATTCGAGAGGTGCTCCGCTTTCTACTTGTTGCGGTGGGTTGTCTCCAGTAGGGTTACTTGTGGTTCTGACGTCGACTTGCAGCGCTGTGTAATCTGTGACTGCCGATACGGCTCCCATGCTCATTTGGTTGAGATAAGTATTAATGCCGGATTCGTCGCCGTAACCAGCCATCATTTTGCTAACTGATTCCATGTTACCCATGAAGTAGTTGATTGATTGATAGATTTCGTTAGCGGCTACAGTGATGGCAATCATACTGCCAATTTTTGCAAGCGAACACGCGATAGATGTAACATTTGTAGCGATGTTTGCTACTTTAGAGGCAGCGGTACTAATAAAAGATCTTGCGCTAGAGTTGGCAGTATCAATGTCTGCTCCGTCTACTCCAGTAGTTGAAGATGGTCTATTGATTTGTTCGTTGTCCACGTAAGTTTCTTTGACCCACGTCTGTTTTTCTTCGTCCCATACCTCGCGTTCTTTGAGACCATTGGTGTTGGCGTCCAGTGTGGTCTTGCTGCCTTCGAATTTGGAGCTGAGAGTCTTATTGTAATTGTCTGTATCTACTTCAGCGTCTCCCGTAGTTTTGTAATTTGCTTGCCAGTTACGGCTTAAGCCCAATTTTTTAAATAATTTTTCAGCGCTTTGATCGAAGAAATTGGCAACACGGCCGCGCTTAGCCTTGCTATAGGCGTCACGGAATTGAGGATTCTCATTGTACATGGTGATGAACTTTTCGGCGTCGATGTCTTGACCTTGCCAGCGGAGCTTAGTGTTACTACCGCTGCCAGTAACCTCGATGTTGTATTTGGCGAGGCGATTTTTCATATAGTTAGGGATTTTGGAATATTTCACTTTGCCGGTCCAGGTAGTGTTGACGGCGTCAGCGCCGACACCTTTCATCATGTTACTGGTGATATACTTAGTGCGTAGAACATAGCTAGTATAGCTGGTTTGGGTAGAACTGGTGAGGAGGGCGCTCATGGCGGGGGCAAGGAGAGAGTTGGAGCCGCCAAGGAAGACGCCCATACCACCGAAAATTAGTAAGATAGTGATGAGGGCACCGATTCCCTTTTTCTTGCCTTTAAGATTGGGGCTTTTACCGCTTTTGCCGCCATTATTGGAATCACGGCCGCTGCCAGTGTAGTACGATGGCTCTTTGGCGGCAATCGCACTGTTTTCGGCGTTACGGAGGCTGACAACGGAATCGGGCATGGTTAGCGCTTATCTCCTGGGCGAGTGGTGATTAAGGATTCTTCGGTTTCGGAAGCGATAATCTGGAGGTGGACATGGTTGGCGCCGGCGAAGAAGAGGCCGTGACCGACTGGGAAGTTGGCAAGGCGTTTCTTCTCTTCACTGGTGAGCTTGAAAACATCGGACAAAACATCAACGGCGGAAGCGGATTGCTTGAGGAGGAGCTGCATGGAAGAGTTGGCAACGATGGCGCGACCCATTTTACTGCTCATGAAGTCTTCCACATCCTGAGTAATAGTGGTGAGACCAAGATAATACTTACGGGCGCGCTTAGCAAGGCTGAAGAGGAAGTTGGCGGAATCGTCGTATTTCATGAGTTGCCAGGCCTCATCAACAATGAGAAGGCGGCGTTTTTGCTCAGCACGAACGACGTTCCAGATGTGAGAAAGAATAATATACATAGCGACAGGGCGAAGCTCATCTTCGAGGTCGCGGATATTAAAGACAACCATTTGATTATTGATGTCGACGTTGCTCTGCTGGGAGAAAATACCAGCGAAGGTACCAGTGGTGTATTTGCGAAGACGCTGAGCGAGTTGTGGTCCAGTGCCACCCATGTGTAGCAAGGTGTCGTAAAGATTAATAATAGTAGGAGGCATACTTTGGTGGGTGAGGGGGTCGCTAGTGATGCCAGCACGAGCATAGGTGTCGATGAGGGCTTGGTCGAGATCGGCTTCTTCGTTAGCGGTGAGGGCAGGGACGACCTGACCGTTTGGTCCGATTTGGTTGCCACCAAGCATAAGGCGAAAGAGGCCGTGCAGGGTTACGAGGTTGGCACGGAGGGCGTCATTAGCATCTTCACTATCAACGACTTTAGGAAGGTCGAAAGGATTGATGCGGACGTCGGAATTCAGAGAGAGACGAATATAACTACCACCGACAGCGTCGCAGAGACGTTGGTATTCGTTTTCTGGGTCGATGATAAGAATCTCGGAGCCGATCATCATAGAACGGAGAGCCTCAAGCTTAACAGCGAAAGATTTACCGGCACCGGATTTGGCGAAGACGACGAGGTTGGCGTTTTCTAGCGAGAAGCGGTCGAAGATGACGAGGCCGTTATTATGCATATTGATACCGTATAAGATTCCCTTCTCTTGAGTAAGGTCGGCGGAGGTGAACGGAAAGCTGGTAGAGATGGCACCGGTGTTCATGTTGCGACGGATTTGAAGCTGGTCGGTGCACTGAGGCATACAGCTATTCATGCCCTGCTCTTGCTGAGAGCTGGCGACTTTAGAGAAGACCATTTGTTGACCGAGCATGGTTTCGATTTTGTGCTGAACAAAGCTAAGCTCGTCAAGAGAGTCGGCCCAAAGGGTAATATATAGGCCAAAGCGGAAGAATTTTTCGGCGCCGACCTGAAGTTTGTCGCGGAGCTCTTCGGCGTCGTTGATGGCGGCTTCGATCTCAGGGTCACGGACTTTGCCACGTTCGGCATTGACGTTGTAGCTGGCTTCTAGCTGAGTAACTTTTTTGCGAAGGTTCTTCATGACAACAGTGGTTTCGACAGGATAAACGTACATGGAGACATCAAGGACCTCGTCGACATTGATGAGTGGGGAGATCCAACCAGTGTAAAGTGAGCGAGGATAGCCGTAAATATAGATAGTACGACCATACTTAGTACCAAGACGGAAATACCCAGAGTGGATCTCGATGGAGCTAGGAGAGATAAGGTCACGAAGGGTGGTGATACCTTGTTCGAAAGCTTGCTGGATTTCAGCCTCTTCGGCGGCTTGAGATTGGACAGCTATCTCGGCAGCGGTTAGTTTGGCTTTAGTTTTCCTGCTCATTGGGCTTATCTCCTTTCTTGACGTAAGTAGTGGCTAATTTGGTAAAATCGACGAGAGGCTCACGGACGGCAGTGTCGGGGTTGTTGAAGTTGTAGTAGAGTTCGGCGAGTTCACGAGTGTTAAGACGGACGGATTGAATACCGATGTGAAAGAGACCGGAAATGACGGTTTCGACGCGGTTATTAAGTTCGTCGACGGCTTTGTTGTAGGTGTCGCGATTGATGCGCGTGACGGCGGGGCCTTTTTTGCCAAAGGTTTTGAAGAGGTTTTTGGTCTGATTAACGAAGGCTTCGGCGTCAGCAGAGCTGTAATATGGGATGACGACAAAGAAAGATTTATCCATGATATTGGCTTCTTGGGATAATATGTCGATGAAGTTGATATAATCGTCCATAAGTACGCCAAGAAGCATGTTGTCGTTGTTGCGACGAATAACGGATAGACGTTCAATGTAGGGACCAATATCGACGCGTTGAGAGCGGACAAGAATCTGAATGGTAAAGTTAAGAGAATTGAGGAAGTTTTGGTAGCTGTATTCGACGCCTTCGCGTTCTTGCTCGGACATGAGATCGAAGTTGATGGATTGACAAGCGACTACAGCACGGAAAGAACCATCCTTCATAATGACGACACCGTCACGGAGCTCGGAGATAAGAAGAGTGGACTGGGTAGAGAGGGGGTTCTCAGCGACGTGCGGGGTGGTGTCCTGTGAGCCGAGGGTCTGAGGACCTTCAGCGGCAGGAGGTGTGACGACTTGAGCGCGCCCGGTCTGAGTGGCGGCTTGTTGTTGCTGAAGAATTTGCTGTGGGGTGGCGGCAGGTTGAGCGAACTGGGATTGGGTGAAATGACCCTGCATGCCGGGCTGCATACCTAGAGGCTGTGGTTGAGGTTGCGCTTGTGGCTGAACTGGTGGTTGCGGGAAGGGCTGGGCTTGAGGAGCCATCTGGGGCTGAGTTTGTGGCATGGCAGGAGGCATGGGTAACTGACCTGGCTGCATGCTAGGCTGATTCCCTGCTCCATTTGGTATGTTGTTTTGTGGATTCATTTGTACTCCTTAATGCAATGACACATAAACTTCACTTTCGTTTTCTTTGCGAATACGGTCGGCTTCTTGCTGGATATTCTCGCGGGGTGGAGTAACTGGAGGGTTGGCGTAGGCGGCCATTTGTTGTTGGACAGCTTCGGGATTGGCGAGATTAGGATCGACTGGGGTGGTGCCAGGTATGATGGGTTGGAAGACGGCAGGAGATTCGAACCCGGACACAGTACCAGGGGCACCGGAGGGGGTAAAGGAATTTCCGGCACTGGTATAGCCACTGCGGGGTTGGAGGACTTTTTGACCAGGAAGCTGGGCGATGCCCTGCTCGGCAGCGCGAGCTTCGTGGTTGTAATCGGATTGTTCGATGGCGTTGCGCATTTGGTTGACGACGGCGGCGCGGCGTTCGTCTTGTTGTTGGACCATCATGTTATTGAGATTATAACTATCGTTTTTGTCGAACATATCAGTAGCATTATAAGCTTCGGCGTAGAATTCGTCTTTCATGGGGGTGCTAGCATTTTTGATGGCGCGGCCTTCGGTGTCGACGAGTTCAGCTAAGAAAGAGAGACGATGACCAGCTTCATCGGAAGAGAGATTGCGTGCACGAGGAGCTTCGACTTTTTTGGGGGCGGTAATCAAGATAACGGATTCACTCTGACCGGGCATCCAATAGCGTTTGTTAGGTTTGGTGTAGAATGAGAGTAAAGCAGCGAGGTAAGTCTCCATGGGCTGGTCTTTTTTGATGGGGAGAGCGAGAATACCAAAAAAGAATGCCACTGGAAGCGGGATAATGGCCAGTAGTGGATATACCTGAAATAGACCCACCGCAAGCATAATAAGACCAAAAACGATCATTAGGTAAATGAATTGTCGAAATGTAAATGGTCCCAATAACTTATCGTCCGCCTCAACGTCTTGCGGAACTTTATATGTTGCCATAATATCATTATAGCAATTATTAAATAAGTTTGCTAGGCGGATTTTTGGCAAAATGCGGAGGGGTTTAGGGAGTTTTAAGATTAATAAAGGCATAATTCCCTGCTAGAAACAGAGGTGAAATAAAGTTGAACTTGTACAGGCTGTACAAGTTCAACTAGTGGGATGGATTTTAGAAGGTGTCGGCTTGGTCGATGATGTCTTCGATAGCTTGGCGTAGATCTTCAATGTGCTCGGCTTCTAATTCGCTAGCGTGAACGGAGTCGTAGATGGCGCTTTCAGTAGATAGGGCTCGGTCGCCAAAGCGATTGTTGTCGATTGCGTCAGTACACTCGCGGATAAAAGGCTGTAAACACTCAGTTTCGTTGAAGAGTTGCAAGACTTTTTGGGCAGCTGATTCATAGTCTATGGCGTAATCGAAGATACCACTCATTGCCTCGTCAATGACGTCACGAGAGTTCCGCAGTATATATTGGTGACGGTTATTGTTGTGGCGTTCTTGGCGATCACGGATGCGCTTGTAGCCTTTTCGGTGTGGATAGCTTGAATCGGGATTGCCGGAGCCTCTGCCAGAGCCGCCAGATGATGTCGATGGACCACCACTGCCACCACTGCGTGGACCAGTATTGTTGTCACCAGATGGCTGAGAATCGTTGGGCGATGATCCGTCGTCTGATGCCGAGGCGAGAACCCTGAGTTTGTCTTGAGTGTCAAGAATAATGCGTTTGAGAACCCGAGGATCGTTGCTGTCGAAGATATCCATATCGCCGTTAAATCGGTCGGAGAACTCTTCTGTGGCGGCATTTTTAATGGATAGTCCAGCGAGCGTGTCAAGCATATTTATGAGAGCATTAAGACCATCGGGTTTCATATTGTCGAGTGCGCCTTGACTGATATTGCGATTGAGGGAACCGACGAGTTTAGCAGCAGCTTTTGGCAAGATTTTATGCCTGATGAGGTTCTTACGGTCTTCGAGTGTGATGTCGGGATTATTGTGGTTAATTTCTTCCCAATATTGATTACCATTGGCATCGGTGGCAAGGCGCAAACCGTCTAGGTGAACGCCATTAACGTTACGATAAGCCATGATGTCTGCATCTGGGAAGTACTTAGCGAAGGCGGCTTCGTCTTGCATGGCGGTCATGAAGGCGGTGAGTTGGTCAATATTCTTGCCATCGTTTTGTACAAGAGAGCCAGATTTACTAGCAACTGTAATACTTTGAAGCTCCGCGATGTTGTATTGGCCTTTGGAATTGATGAAGCCACGGTCAACTTGAGCAGTGACCATTGGCGTCACGCCAGCGGCATGCTCTTTATAGCGGCTTTCGATCATGGCAGCAGCAATAGTACTGTGGTATTTGCGGAGTTCGCCGGTCTTGGAAGTATCATACTCATTTACACCGGCGGCAGTAAGATAGCGGCGGTTGATGGGATCGCCAATGGCGATGTCATCGCGTAGGAGCTCCTTCATGAAGCCGGCGTCATCAAAGAAGACGCGCTGGACTGGGTCCTTGTCGTCGTTAAGAATGTCATAGTAACGGACTTCTTTGTAGGCCTTTTGGGCTTCGGCATCCATGGCGAGATATCTGTCTTTGTCGATTTGTTCGCCGGTTTTCTTGTCAACTACGATGTAGTGTGGCCACTTGCGGCGTTGGTAACCGGTTGGGTTGCCGTTAGCGTCGTGAGTGATGAGCTGGTATTCAGTGTCTTCGATCTCAACGCCATCCTCGTTGGTTTCACGACCATTGTCGCTAATGGAGGCTTTGTTGTAGACCATGGCACGGAATTTGGTTTTGTCGACGCCGAACTTAGTCATCATGATACGGGCTTCGCTACGGCGACGGTTTTCGATGGTGGAGTTGCCGACGATTACCTGCCCCATGATTGATGCCTCGCCAAGATAGCTCAGACCACCAGCAGCATCGCGTATCAAACGGTTGTATTGGTAAGGGTTGCGGTCGCGATTATTGTAAGCCTTGAGGTATGAATCAAGCAGGTCTCTCTGATCGGCTTCGGCTTCGTTGGCGGCTAGGAACTGCTGAGCCATGGTTTCTTCGTAGGCGTGGCCGGTTGAGGCGGATAGTCTGGCGGAGCGAACATCCTTAAAGTGGCGACCATAGCCAGAAAGAGTATTCTGATAAGCCATGGTGGCGTTAGTAGCAAGGGTGTGACGGTAGCTAGCGGATTTGGCAGTACGGGTATAACGGTTGGGGGTGACTTCCCAGACGGTGTTGCCTTCTTCGTCCCTGCCGATAATGGAAGACATTTTTTTCATGGCGCGTTCGGTAGCTTGATCTTCGCGGGAGGTGGCGGCATTTTTAGTGTCTTCAAGGCGGAGCTTGCGACGGTAGTCGAGGTAACGACGTAACCTAGCACCGGAAGAAGCATGGTTATTGGCGATGTAGTTTTGGCGTTTTTGCTCGGCGTGTTCGCCAGCCCAACGTGTACCAACTCCTTGGAGTGGAGCGGCGACTTTGCGGAGAGCGTTGTTGAGGGAGCCAAGGACGGTGCCGGACATCTTCATAAGTGACCAAGAGAAGAAGAGTGGGAAAATCTGGACAGCGAGACCGAGAACAACCCCAAAACCATTGGTAGAGGACGCAATGATAGCCCAACCTACTAACTTAGAAGCTCCATAAAGGAAGCTAAAGGCTGGGAAGAAAATGAGCATGCGGGCAAGGAGGTTCTTCCAGCTAGTAAACCATCTTTCGGTGTTAGGTAAGAGATAGGTAGCGAAAGCGAGCGGAGCAATCATAATAAGCAGGGCAATGACAGCTTGGCGTCCAGCAATAGTGATGAGGCCAGTAATGACGGCGACGATGCCACCAAGTAAGAAGATTCCTAGGGTACAAAGTAACGCACCAATACCGCCAGTGGCACCGATGACAAAACCGGCGAGGCCGCCGCCAGCGAGAATAGTGGTGACGATGTTGACGATGGTGAGAGCGGAGAGTTCCACGCCTTCGATTTGACTTTCGACGGAGGCGAGCATATTGGTTTGAAGAGTATCGAAGAACCCGCGTAGGCTAGAACCAGCGATATTACTGACATCAACTAAGAGTGCACAAATGAGGAAGCTGAGATTCATGAGGATGACGGCAATAATGAGGCGTGGCAAGATGCGCTTGACGCCATAATTAGATATGCCGACACTAGTGAATTGTGATAGTATAACAATAAATAAGAAAATGATAAATACGATGTTGGTAAGGTTACGAATGTATTGCCAGACGATATAGATAGGCGAGTCGGAATCGGTGGAGATGGGGCTGACGACTAGAAAGTCGCCGATTATACCATAGACGGCGTCAACGACATTACCAATGAGCTGAGTGGTAGGGCAGACGATCCAGGAGAGCGAGCCAGCTTGACTAGTACAGACCGAGCCAGTAGATTCGGTTTCGTCTTCGCTTTGGGTATTGTTCTCTGCATTATTATCATCTTCGGGTTTGTTGGAATCGGTAGGATCAGTGGTATCACTAGGGGTCTGATCTGGATTGGGTTCCTCATCGGGGTTCTCATTGGGGAGAGTAGGATCTGAAGGATCAGTGATATCGCTCGGTGTTTCTGGGCTATCAGGTAAGGCATAGGCTGGATTAGAAGTGAGGTTTGCGATTGACAAACCTGCAAAAACAACGCTGAATATCAGCACAAACGAAGCAATTATCTTTGCGGTTATTCTTTTCATTAAAAATCCTCACCACCCTAGTTTCAAGGTGTATACTTCCATTATATCACACATAAGCATTAAAGTCAATCCTTTTTCTGCTAAAATAGCATAATCTGCAAGAAAATGTTGTAAATTCTTATGGTTTTGGGCGAAAAAGTGAGTTTTTAGGGGATTTTGGTGGGAGAATATTGGTTTTTTGAGGAAACAATGGTAAGATGGGGGTATGAAATGGAAGATTTTGGGAATTTTGACAGCAATCTTGATTAGCTGTGGTGGTTTTGTTTCGGCGGCACCAGCATGGGCAGCGCCTGGGGATGAAGGGGCAGGCGTATGTAATGGTACGACATTGGGTTTTAAGCCATGGTATGAGGGGTTAACGCATGTAGTGGACGGTAAATGTGAGATTGTGCCGGTGTGCGAGAAGGATGATTGTCCGGCTGGTAGTAAGAGGATTAATGTTTTTATCTGGACGGCGGTACTGAACATTATGTTTGATATTTCTCTAGCGATCGGGGTGATTGCAGTAGGAATTGTGATTTATGGTGGGTATCTATATATGATGTCGCAGGGTGATCCGATGAGGGCTGCTAAAGGTAAAAAAACCTTAACTTCGGCGGTAATAGGGATAGTGATTGCGATGGGGGCGAGTGTACTGGTGAATACGGCGAAAGTGATTTTGGGTATTACAGTGAATGCTGATGGGGTGGAAGGTGGGAGCGAGACGTTGCCGGATGTGTATCTAAGGGATGTGTTTAATTGGGCGTATATAGCAGCAGGGATTGTGGCAGTTGGGTTTATCGTCAAGAACGCGGTGGATTATTTGGTTTCTTCAGGGGACCCTGGGAAGACCCAGAAAGCGACAAGAGGAATTGTGTTCTCGGTGGTAGGACTGGCAATTGTGCTATTAGCAGCGGCGATTACGAACTTTGTGATTGGATCAGTAGGAGGTGCGTTGTAATGAAAAAAATGGTGCTGGGGATTTGTCTGATAGTGGCGTTTTTAGCTGGAGTGATAGTCCAGCCGGTGGGGGCAGCAGAGTCACAGCTCTGTCAGGATTTGCGTAATCGAACGGATTTGACGCAGGCAGAGAAGAATAGTTTATTACAGATGTCGGGTTGTAGCTTGACGGATCAAGATACAGCTGACAAAATGGCAAATAAAATTATAGAAATAGTGCTTAGTGTGATTGGTGTATTGGCAGTAGGTGTGATGATTTATGGTGGTATTATGTATATTATCAGTACAGGTGATGCGGCAAAGGTGAATCGGGCGAAACATATCATTATGTATGGACTAATTGGATTGGTGATTTCCCTGTTGGCATATATGATTGTACAGTTTGTGATTAAAAGCGTGACCGGTTAGAAACTTCTGGACGGATTTTTACTGGTGTTATATAATTGATGGTAAGAGATAAAATATAAAGGGAGTTTTATGAAGAAGCTATTATTAAATGTTGTAGCAGCTGCACTTACCGTGGTAGGTTTGGGTGCCGTTGCTAGTATGTCGCCAGCGGTGTATGCCGATGGTGGTTCTTATTATTGTCCATCAACTGGTGAGTGGGTGTCGGACTTGTCAGAATGTGGCGATTTTAAGAATCCGTCCAATAATAACAATCTGATGGGCACCGTGAACACTATCATCAATGTAATCATCGGTATCGTAGGCTTTGTCGCAGTAGTAATGATGATTATGGGTGGTATTAGCTTTATTACTTCACAGGGTGATAGTGCCAAAGTGGCTAAGGCTCGTAATACTATTCTTTATGGTGTAGTAGGTCTAATCGTGGCTATTCTAGCATTTGCGATTGTGAACTTTGTACTATCTAGTGTGTTTAGTGCGGGGAGCTAGAGATGCAGAAATTGAAAAATATCTTGATGTCAGCGGTGCTCGTGTTTGCGAGCGTAGCTGGTGTGGTGGCGATGCCGGTGGGGCTAGTATCAGCTACTGGTGAAGAAAAACAACCAACAGCGACTGGTGGGATGTGCCCTGATGGCAAAACGCAATATACACATAGTATAGCAGAGTGTGGTATTAGTAATGTAGGGGGCAATACTACACAGGGTAAAGATGATTTGATGACGAGAGTCAAAAGTATCATTAATGTGGTACTTGGTATAGTGGGCGTAGTAGCGGTTGTGGTGATTATTGTGGCAGGAGTTTACTTTATTCTCTCGCAGGGGGATGCGGCAAAGATTGCGCGAGCACGTAATACCATTCTCTATGGTGTGGTAGGTTTGCTGGTAGCGCTCTTGGCATTTGCGATTGTGAACTTTGTACTATCTAGTGTATTCTAGATAGATATTATTACTGAATATCGGTAATCAAGATGCGGGGGTAAAAAGATCCAGCTTGTAGGTACTTTACAAGTTGGATCAATTTTTATAGGGGTAATTAGCATGGGAGTGGTAATTACACTATTTAGGGCTTAAGAATAGTAGTTATGTTCTTCCCTGATGGTATGAGAAGATGATTTGAACCGGGCTGCTGGCAGAGAGCTGAAAAGTAGAGAGCTAAAATAGCCCCCTCAATAGGGGCTATTTTGTGGTGGGAGTTCTAGCGTGAGCTTTGGCTCCGGTGCTTGTAGTTTTGTGGTTGGAGGTTGGCTATTGCTCGACCTTTTTCATGGTGAGAGAGAGGCGACCACGATCGTCGATGGCGACAAGCTTGACTTTGACCTTTTGGCCAACCTTGAGGACGTCACTGACATTATCGACGCGTTTGTCGGAGATTTGGGAGACGTGAAGCATACCATCAATACCCGGCATGATGTTCACGAAGGCTCCAAAGTCTTTAACAGTAACCACGGTGCCATCGTAGACTTTGCCAACTTCTGGCTCTTCGGTGAGAGAACGAACCCAGTCGACGGCTTTTTTGATTTGTTCTGGATTACCGCCAGAGATGGTGACGAGACCAGAGTCTTCGATGTCGACGGTAGCTCCGGTTTCGCTGGTGATCTTGTTGATGGTTTCGCCACCTTTGCCGATAACAGCACCGATCTTATCGGGAGAGATCATAAGCTTTTCGATGCGAGGGGCATACTCAGAGATTTGGGCGCGTGGAGCTGGTAGGATGCTAAGCATGTGCTCCAGAATGAAGAGACGACCTTCGCGGGATTGCTCAATGGCCTTTTCGAGGATATCGACTGGGAGACCATGGACTTTCATATCCATTTGAAGGGCAGTGATGCCTTCGGTGGTACCGGTGACCTTGAAATCCATATGGCCGGCGAAATCTTCAGCATCCATGAGGTCGCTCAAAACATAAGGAGTGTCACCGTCCATGATGAGGCCCATAGCGATGCCAGAGACAGGGCGCTTGAGTGGGACACCAGCGTCCATGAGAGCGAGACAAGATGAACAGGTAGCAGCCATGGAGGTGGATCCGTTTTGGGACATGATTTCGGTGACACTACGAATAGCGTAAGGAAAGTCTTCTTCGCTAGGTAAGACCGGGGTGAGTGCGCGTTCGGCAAGGTAGCCGTGGCCGACTTCGCGGCGACCAGGAGCACCAATGCGACCTGGCTCGCCAACGGTATAGCTAGGGGCATTGTAATGATGCATATAGCGGCGTTTACCGTCGGTGACTTCCATGGTATCGACGACTTGCGCAAAAGAAAGTGGGGCGAGGGTGACAGCGTTAAGGGCTTGGGTGAGGCCACGAGTAAATATAGATGAACCATGGACACGAGGTAATACACCAACTTGGCTAGAAAGTGGGCGGATTTCGGTGAGAGTGCGACCGTCGGGGCGAGTGCCGTCTTGGATAATTCCCTGTCGAACATCTTCATTGACGGCGAGCTCGAAAGCAGCGTCGTAAAGTTTTTGCAGCCTGGTGGCGTAATCGGCGAGTTTGGCCTCTTCCGTGTCGCCTTGGCCGTATTGCTCAGCGAATTCGGCGTTCATAGCATCACGGAGTGCGTCAATTTTCTCAGAGCGTTCAATAACATTGCCGCGGACATTAGCGCCGAGTTTGCCAGCGAGCCATTTGTTGACGGTGGCTTGGGCAGCGAGTTCTTCTTCGGAGTACTGCATTTCGCAGTCAACGGGAGTGATACCGGCCTGGTCGCGGAGCTCACGTTGGAGGTCAAGAGCGGGTTGGATATTCTTTACTGCCCAGTGCATAGCTTCGATAATCATGGCTTCGGGG
>CAMNUC010000013.1 GCA_946560015.1 uncultured Candidatus Saccharibacteria bacterium
TTGGGGATTCGCCAAGTGGTAAGGCAGTGGGTTCTGGTCCCACCATTCGGGGGTTCGAATCCCTCATCCCCAGCCAGAGAAAATAACTTTGACATTACGTCAAAGTTATTTTCTTAGCATACAATCTCAGTCTCAATCAACAATAAGCTACCACCACTCGCCGCAAAACGCTTGACCTTAAACCTCCAGCAAGATATAATAAATCCAAACACTCTATAACTTAATAAATTTAACAGGCACACATTATGAAAAAGACCCAAAAGAAGTTAATGCAAAAACGTTTCTGTCTGATTTCTCGCACCTTGGCCTGCATGTCTTTTTTGGTTCTTGTCATCATTGGTGTCTCGTCGCTCGTTCATGCCATGTCACTCGAGCCCATCGACAACGACGATGGCGTACCAACCGCCTGGAAAGAAGCAGCAAACGGCAAACCAGACTCTATTACTTCACCGATCACTTATTGGGATCAAAAAGCCGACGTCTGCGATAATGAAAATCGCCAGTTTGAATGGGCTTCATGTTACGGCTACCATACGCACGGTGTGCTCACGGGCATGGTTAAATCACGCCTTGGTTCCGACCGACTACCCATTCCAGCCTTCACAAACCAAGAAGCTTCTTGGCAAGCCCTCCATGATGCGTTATCTATCAATGTTATCGGCAACGATCCCGTACAAAAAACCGACAACTTCTATCGCTGGTTCCACGAAGTCCCTGGCATATCTAAACGCATCAATGGTCGCACCGTGACCTTCAATCGCACTACTGAAGAAACATACGTTTACGGCGGTCAAGACATTTATCCTATCGATGACGTGCCCGGACTCGACGCAGACGACATCCAGCTCAAAGACGTCTACGGCCAAGAACACAATTTTAACTTCACCGCTCATCTCGGTTTTGCTATCAAAGTCAGATCTACTGGCGAAGAACTATTCCAATTTTCTGGCGACGATGATGTTTGGGTGTTCCTCAATAACCGCCTTGTTCTCGATATTGGCGGGCTTCATGGACCCATCTCTGGTTGGTTTCGCATTAATTCAGATGGGACAGTCAGCACTTACATTGAAAAGGTCAACGACCTCTCCATCCGTTCTGGCGATTGGGTAGAATGTATGCGCATGAACGGTTCTACCTACGCAACATCAGAATGTATGAATACATTTAATGCCAAAATCCGCGATAATTTCAAGAATGTTACTGTCAGTAATGCCGACTTCGGCCTCAAAGCCGGCGACGTCGTTAACCTCGACTTCTTCTATGCCGAGCGTAGCACCGATGGATCAAACACTAAGATTACCATCAGTCACATGGATTGGCCAATTTCCGCTGACAGTGACATTACAGCCAATATCATTGGTAAAATTGACGGCACCGAACGTAAGCTTGTCGAATTTAACACAAACGTCAAAAACCGCGATCCAGAAAATCCACTCACCCTCGAGCGTTTAGCTGCTTATATCCGTGAAGAAAATGGCGACATAACTAACGAAGGTTATCTACCGCTCGATAAAACCACCCTATGGTACACTACTACACCAGAAGATGATAAGTCTTGGAAACCAGTTGATATCTCTGCACCTGACAACTCCGAACAAGGTTTCAACCTAGCCACGCCCATCCAGATGGCGCCATCCGGTCAACCTGGTGATACACTATACTTCCGCTACTATGGCGAAACTTTAGAGCGCCCCGCCGGCACAATGTCTAGTACCATTAGCTATTACACTACCCTTGCTGGTAATGCTGGTGTTACCTATGATTATGATGCAGTAGAGTACAACGAAACCACCATTCCACCAGTTGATCCAGACCCAAATCCGGACCCAGGACCCCCTGAAGAACCCGACCCCACGCCAGACCCAGACCCAGAAAATCCTGAACCAACCCCTCCAGTCGAAGAACTCCCCAACATCCCCACCATCCCCGGTACCAACATTGTTGATGGCAATGACGATCTCTCCTATCTGCCACCACTAGGCGAAATATCATTTGTACCTAATACTGGCACTATTGGTAGCGCTTCCAAGGACATCTTTGGCGAAGATTTCGCTGAAGTAATCACATCACAGTGGGCTATTTTAGCTACGCTTCTCGTCTTTGCTGGCAGTTTCTCGGTATACTTCTCTATGCGAAAATCACTTACATTTAGCCCAGCCGTGCGAAGCACTTCTACTAAAGCTAAAGCGCTAAAAGCCACCGTCAAGAACACCCCTAAAGCCGCGAAGGACACCCGAAAGAAAACCACCACTCGCCAAGCCGCAAGAGCCAATACCGAGCAAAAGACAAAGTCCGCCGCTCGTCAGATTGTAACCACCAAATCTAACCCAAAATCCACCAAGAAAAAGGCCTAATTTACCAAAAATTTGCCAACAAGCAACAAAACTCTTGACTTATTATACATTGTATGATACAATAGTAGTAAGGAGGTGTATTTTAAAGAATACCCAGCACATTTACAACACTATTTAGCTACCCCTCAACGAACTCTATCATTCACACGCACAGCACCCCAGCAAATATCCTAATTATTCGCATATCATACCTATCAGCCATCTCGCATTTGAAAGGAGCAATCAATCATGAAGAAATCCCTCTTTACTCACCTCTCTGCTCTCGCTCTCATCGTCGCACTCTTCTGCTGCACTATGACTAGCGCCAGCGCTGCCACCTTCCCGCCTATCACCGATGCGCCGCCTCCTATCACGCCTGAGCAAACCATTCCCGACACCGAGGAACCTACCACCAAAAACGGTTTATTCTACCCCGACACCGGCTTCCTCTGGAATCCTGAGCGGATCCTTCCTGTCACCAATGGCGCAGACGACTATCTCTACTGGGCTGAACAAATCTTAGATGACAAACCTATCGTGGTAATCGACGATAACGGTACCTACCTCGGCTTCCATCTGAGCAAAATCAGCCAGCTCGACAAACTCAATTCGTACTGCCCGAGCTGGTTTAGCTTGGAAGGTCATCTGGCGATTTTAGAGGAATTCAACGATCTCCAGCGCGCCATCTGGGAGCAGCCTCGTTGGCGTAGCGATGGTACAACCATCGCCTCTTACCTTACCCCACAGAGCGCCGCCAAAGTCAAGCAGATGGATAACGCCTATGACGCCCTGATCTACATCACTAGCACCGCCGAATACGTCACCACCGAACGCTTGCGTCAAGACGTCGATTACCATCTTAGCTGTCTGCATCATACCGCCAACGAAGTAACATCGACCGTTAACAGTCTGAGTCAGCATAGCCGCCCCGCCTCCACCAACCTGGAATCCACTCTCATAGCCATTTCGCAAGACTCTCGCCCAAGTGAAGTTATCACCACTGCGCGGCAATTCCTCAAAGACAACCCGTTGTTACACAACCTCGCCCTATTCAATGAAGTCCGACTCTCCATGCCCACCAGCAATACCTTGCACATGCAAACTCTTGGCACAGAAAAAATCGACGCCCTCTATGATGCCGTCTGCACCACATTTGCAGAGTATGCCCCTGACGCGCTTGACCGTATCCAAAACTATCTCTATATCGTCCCAATTGACCCCACCTCTCTCACTCCTGTCAACCTCCCTACCGGCGCCACTGGCAACTAATCACCCCCTGGGGTTCCTGTCAAACCTAACACACCCAGCTAAATAGTTCGCGCCCCTCTCCGGAGGGGCGTTATTTTTTTCTATTTTCGACCAGAGCATCGCGCCTCCTTCACCAAACATCGTTCGTCAAATTACACTCTCTTTCACTCGAATTCGTAGGTATCTAGACAAATTCACCAATCTGTGCTATAATAGAGAGATAGACTTGTTCTATATAGTATAGAAACGCACCTTAGAGGAGGGAACCTTAATGTCTAGCATGCACCAAATCATCGATATTCTGCAAAACATCTCCCGTTCTAACCAATCAGCCACCGCCACACCCCATGATGCTTACGCTATCAACATTGCCAATGATCGGTTCACTATTCCGCCGCTAGACAGCACCAGCGCTCCTAGTGGCATCATCATCCCGCTCGTTTTGCGGCGCTACGAATTCAATCCCGATACACACGCCTACAAGTCCACATCCACACATGTCCTATTCGATTTCCATGTCACCAGTTTTTACTTCAAAAAAGATACCTGTCGCACTTTACCGTATCTCATGGATGGTTTCCCGACCGACATCACGCCCGAACTCTGGCAAAACATCCGCCACGACCCCATCCTCAGGCGTCTCAGCACCTGTTCGCGCCTGGTCTTCCGCTACTCCCCCGAGCGCAATCTCGGTTGCCTCGTCCATATCGGTTTCGATCTGATGCCTATTGACGGTGACGATTCACTTATCCCGCTCTGGATCACCGCCACCAACCTCGACAAGCAGGCGTCAAGAGAGCCCTAGTCCCGCCAATCTCATAGCGTTACTCCCCCCGCAACTCCTCACTAGCCCCCACGGGGGCTTTTATTTATCATTATGCTGTTACGTTGCGTCTAGTCACTCCCGCTAGATTCATCCATAACAAATCCTTTACGCCACCACAATTCCGTGCTACAATACTATTGACAGTCTGGTAACAGACTTTTTTTGATAATACATGTTATAATAAAACTAATTATCGAATAGTCTGTCCACCCAAGAAAGGAAAATAAATGTCGAATCGGAACAAGAAAGCCAAAACCGCCGCTCTTAGCAGCGCTGTTGGCGGCAAAAACTCTCCGCACATTACCAAAATCACCGCCAGCTCTGGCTCACGCAGTAATCATCAATCTAGCCCACATGCCAGCAATGACAGCGCGCAGCCTACCACCCCTCGTGAGCTACGCGCCGACGGTGCCAAAGTTGAAAATATTATCAACGATGAAGGTAAAGTCGAAACCCGACCCGTTGCTAACCCTGAGCTAAATAAACCTAATAAACTCACCCGTGCCGAGAAAAAAGCTGCTAAACTCGCCGCCAAAAAATCCGGCGAAGAGCGCCCCATCAAGAACTATTTTATCCTAGTGCGTCCATTCGTTCGTCTTGGGCGTTATCTACGTGACTCTTGGCGCGAAATCCGCCAAGTCCGCTGGCCCAACCGCAAAGCCACCTGGAAAATGACTTTAGCTGTCTTGGTCTACGTAGCACTTTTTATGATTTTCTTGACCTTAATCGACATGCTTTTCACATTTATATTTGATTTATTATTTAAACAATAGTTAGAGGAGATAAAATATTATGGCAGTCAACCGTTATGATGACACTCGTGCCTGGTACGCTATTAGTACTTATAGCGGCTACGAAGACAAAGTCGCAAACAGCATCAAGGAGCACGTCGAAAGCGGCGAAGTCGAAGGTAAAATTTTCGACGCTATCGTTCCTAAAGAAAAACAAATCGAAATCAAAAACGGCAAACGCAAGGTCGTCGATCGCAAAATCTTCCAAGGCTACGTACTAATCGAGATGTCCCTCTCTGATGAAACTTGGTACATCGTTCGCAATACTCCAGGTGTGACCGGATTCATCGGCAATGGCACCCAGCCTACCCCCGTCTCCGAAGCCGAAATCAACAAAATCAAAAAACGCATGGGCGTCGAAGATCCAAAATACAGCGTCAACTACGAAATCAACGAAGTTATCTCTATCATCGACGGTCCATTCAAAGGTTTCGAGGGTACCGTTTCTGAGATTGATACCACCAAAGGTAAACTCAAAGTTATGGTCTCCATGTTTGGCCGCGAAACACCCGTCGAGCTTGATGCTCTCCAAGTCCAGAAGCTCCAATAATCTTCTATCCTACTGATAACTCCCACGTCCTTCACGTGGGAGTTTTTCATCCCTATGAAAAAGCACCCCTAGTGGTGCTTAATGGTAGAATGCTAAAATCAGCTAAAGCTAGACGCGCAAGTCAGTCCTAGCTCAGGCGTACATCTCACGGCAAATTCTGTCGCCGGCGCCAAAACTATAGACCACTTTTTCGACTTTGCGGTGGTTTTCAACCACCATCATCCAAATCGTCTTGCCGTTGCTGACCACTACGTCGCTGCGCCCGCTCCTGCGGTGGCACAACCACGCTTGGAACTTACCGGTCACCAAAACTCGGTAGCCGTACCGGCCATACAGCCAGTTTGCCTCCTCGGTCGCCGCCACCCAATACTCTTCCTGACAGAGTTCGGTTAGCTTACCGGAAACACTATCCGCTTGGCTCATCAAACGGGAGTCAGTGCGCGGCAAGAAGTCCAGCACTAGGCCCTTGTCGCAAATCCTATAAGCGTTCAGCGCCCAGGCTTTACACCCGCCGGCCAGTGCCGCGTCTAAACTCGGAAACTTACGCTGCGAGCGCCAGTCACGAATCACCGGCTCTCCTGAGAAGCAGCACTGCAACCGCTGCGGCACCTGATTGATCAGGCATAGATCTTCCAGCGAGTACACGCCGTGCGCATCGGTAGGCGAAAATTCCGCCAGATCACAGGACTTCTTGAAGCTTTTCTGGGGTGCGTTCAGGATTTTCTGGACTTCGACGAAGGTTAACATTGACATCTATAACACTCTCCTCATTTCAAAGATCGAGAACCAAAATGGCTCCACCTTTCCATTATAGCACACTTATCAAGAAAAGTCAAGTAGTTTCACCAATTCTCACATGTTCTCCTCAAAAAGTCAGCCTAAATCTAGCAAATCATCCTTAAGTTATTCCAAAATCCCCCAAACCGCTCATCTTTTGCTATAATGAAAACATGGGATTATTCAATTTTTTCAATAAACACAACTCTTCACCACAGCCAGAACAAATACCTTCCGCATCAGAGCAGCCCAACCAATGGGACAGCCTAGCTGCAGTGCCTTTTGATCAAGCCACTCCAGCCCCCGAAGCCGCTCCGCGCCACACCGAAGGTAACGCTCAGCGTATCCAACGCCAAGGCGACAAGATTATCGCCTCCTTCCTCTACAGCCCCAGCGTTCTCAATAGCAAAACCGTTGATGTTTCCGACGCCGACCGCGAACGCTTCTACGACGCTATCGCAGACGGCGCCATCACTCCTGCCCAGCAAAGTGAGTTCCTCCGCAATATCGCCTTACCTATTGGTCCACCCAACCACGAAAATCCTGCTCCTGTCATGCAAAAGCTCAGCACCGACCGTCATTATCTAAAGATTCTTGCCTACACTGGTGGCTTAGGAGCCGAGACCACCAACAATATCAAACCTGGTATACCTGTCACCGAACAATTCACCATCACTCTCCAAAACCTTCTCCAACAATACCCCACTCCTATTGAATTCGCCGAACGTGAACAGTACATGATGGACCGACTCAGGAACGCCGGCAATACCCCCGCTAAACTCGCTGAGTATGAAGATGCTTTTGAAGATTTCAAGCAAATCACCTACGGCAAACGTTACGAATACTTCAAAACCTTCCAAGCCCTCCAGAGCCTTGCCGATTCCCGCGCCAAATCCCGTCTCGATGCTACCGTTGCCGCCGAACAGCTCGACAGCACCATCAAACTCCGAGCACCTATCGCTCCATCTCAAGAGCAAATCGACGACAACCCCTACATGGCTCCTGAAGCCCGCCAATATTACGCCTCCCAGGACCATAATTCTGGCGAATAGCTATTGTCTTTTTAAGGCTTTTGCGGTATAATAAGTCGCAGTTACGCACAGTTATTAATTTAATCAATTTTAGAAGCTTCTCTAAAATTTAAGGAAAATTATGGCAGGTAAACAAGTAATCGGCAACCTCAAGTTGCGCATTCCTGGTGGCAAAGCTACCGCAGGACCTCCAGTAGGCTCCACTTTAGGTCAATGGGGTCTCAATATGATGGATTTCATCAATCCATTCAACGAAGCCACCAAAGAGTTCATGGGCAAAAACGTCATCGTCCACATCAAAGTCTACGATGATCGCACTTTCGACTGGACTTGTCTTGGTCAACCCGTGGATGATCTCATCCGCGAAAAGATCAAGATCGAAAAGGGCTCTGGCAAACCAAATCTCGAAAAAGTTGGCAAGATTTCTCGCGCCGATCTTGAAGAGATCGCTAAGGTCAAAATGGGTCAGCTCAACGCCATCGACATGGACGGCGCCGTCAAAGTCATCGCCGGCACCGCTCGCTCTATGGGCGTAGTCGTCGAAGGCTAATCTTCAGCTTACCACAAGACAGTAAATCACCTCTTCTCAAGGGGTGATTTATTAATACTCATCCCACACTCAGTCCTTGAATTCCGTCCCGATGCGTGCTATCATAAAATAAGTTAAGAAAAGTGGTTTATGGCAAGACGTTATATTTTAAGGTACGATTTGTGGATCTGTCTAGCAATTGGCTTCGTTGTTAGTCTTGGCGTCGAAGCGCTTGCTAAAAACATCCTTACTAATCAGTACGAAGACCACAAAGCCGAGCATATTGTCTCCGCCGGCGAAATTGGTGGTGTCGCTACTGAAGACACTTTCCGTGCCGAGAATATCGAAGACCTACTCTCACATGACACCTTCACAGTGATTTCCCCCGGCATTGAATATCGCAATCGTGGCGCCGGCTTTTATGATGGCATGTATCTCTATTCGCTCACTCTGCCCTCCGGCGAACGCATTGCTGCCCGCATCAACACCGATAGCGTCAAGAAAACCGATGGCAGCGACAGCCCATTCGGCGGCGAATCTATCTTACCTATCGGTCGCATTGTCC
Organism: uncultured Candidatus Saccharibacteria bacterium; assembly: GCA_946560015.1. Lineage (GTDB taxonomy): Bacteria > Patescibacteriota > Saccharimonadia > Saccharimonadales > Saccharimonadaceae > Nanosyncoccus. The sequence continues at coordinate 8,651 of CAMNUC010000013.1, forward strand.
AGGAGGATCTCACTAGCAACCCCACCTTCATTAACCAGATTGAACACAGTGAGCCCCTCACGCGCAAAGATTTCTACATCGATATGGTCGGTAACGCCGCCATCCAGAGCGAAGAGTCATTTATCGAAGGGCCAACCATAGCTCTCCAGCTCATTACCGTCGCCATAGTGTTTGCCATTACGCACTATGCCGGTTCCAAACTTGGGATTTTTCCAGCTTTTTATCGACGCAAAACGCCAGAAAGCGAGAAAAAATCAGATTGGGACTAAAATAAAGGAAAGGAAACTATGGAAGAAAAAGTCCAAAAAACTAACATTTTATACTTACTTGGTTACATCTTAGGGCCAGCCGCCATCGCTGCCGCCAGCATCGGTCTTGGCGCACTCTGTTTCCCAAAAGGTGGCACTGGCGCAGTTATCACTTTTATGATTATTCCGCTTATTGCGGTCGCGTGGTGGATTTTCGCTGGCTCACTCATTTTTAAGCAAAAAACCAAAGAGTTTGAAAAAGAATTCTCTGCCAAAGGCTACAAACGCAACCATACTTTCTATGGTCGTGGCAAAACCGTTGTTCTTGATATTGAACAAGGTACCGTAGGTCTTGTCTTCTTCTGGAATCCCTTCCAAACCTACATCCTCCCCGCTTCACGCGTGGAAAAAGCTTGGGTAGACGACGGCAAAATGGGTGCTGGTTTCATGGAAGGTAGTAGCCGCGTCAGCTTCCTCTTCATTATTGATGGTATCAAAGTTCGCGTCGATACTTTTACTTCTAATCAACGCTTCCGCATGGATGATAAGCACATCCTCACTGGCATTTCCAAAGCCGACATGATGGTCAAAAACATCGAAGAAGCCAAGAAGAATTCCAAATCTTCCTCAAAATCCGCTAAATCCACCGAAAAGACTACAAAATAATGGGATTTCTACGCAAAGCCAAGGCGCTTTTTCATGACGATTGGTGCCAAGAGTGCCTTGACCCAATGACTTTACAAAAGAAGCAGCTCTTCGCTCTTCCAATGACCGTTGGGCATTACGTATCGCACGATAACCCCGCCTACTACGTCCAGCACACCACCCCCGTCGCCAAGAAAGCCGAGATTCCCACTGGCTTTTACGCCTGCGGCAGCTACATTTACCACTGCCCAAAATGCGGCAAGACCGTTGTCAAGATTGTCAATTTTCTCCCCGTCCGCGACGCTGAACAGATAGAAGAAGCCTTCCTTTACGCAGATAAAGATCTAGTCCAATACATCCAGAACATCTAGCCTAAAAGAAGCGCCCCACCTGGGGCGCTTTGCCGTTGAAAGGATAGTGTTATCCCAGCCAGAAAGAACGTTTTTTCGGCCGAGCCGAAGCAGACACACTATAAGTCACCACAACAGTAACAGGCTTCCGCTCCATTTTGAACTCCACGGTCGACCGATCTGGCACGAGCCCCAAATGCGCGGCATTCGGCGAAGGTACTCTCACGTTCACTCCGACCCGATAAAACTTATTTATCCGCGGAAAAATCTCCTGCCCATCTTGATCAACATACTTGATGCACGCCGGGCACATAACGTCGCCCGGATACCATTTATCCGGCTTAAAGTCACTCATCTTAGATGTATGCTTTGCTCTGTTTCTTCTTGGCATTTTATCATACCTCCTCAGTTTTTGGGTAACACGAGCTTCGCTCTCTTAGATATCACTCCCTTTGTAATTTTCTAGGTATGTCCGGTAAATTCCAGTTTTACATACCCCTACCTTTCCATTATAGCACACTTCTCTCTAAAAGTCAAATATTCTTACTTTTCTTGCCAAAATCCAGTTTTTTTGATATAATCAAACCATTAATTAACCAAGTTGGGAGGAGCAACCGCTCCGCTAACACCACAGAAAGGGAATCACCATGGCTGAAGATGAAGCCGTAAAAACTCCAGTCTCCACTGAGGAGACTACTCCAGTCGCCGAGACTGAACAATTTGCCAAATCTGGCAAAAAATCCAAGAAACATATCGAGGAAGTCAAAGCCGAAGAAGAGCGCCAAGCTCGCAAAGCCGAGAATAAAGCTCTCGCTGAAGCCGCCGACAAGCCAAAAGGCGCCGCTCCAGTCACCCGTCCTAAGATCGAACGCCGTGGCAAAAAATACCAGGCCGCTGCCAAGAAAATCGAAGCCGGCAAGCTCTACACCTTGAAAGAAGCTCTGGCACTAGCTCCCGAAACTTGCCCTTGCAATTTCGATAGCACCGTCGAAGCTCATGTCCGCCTAGGCGTCGACCCACGCCAAGCCGACCAGAACATCCGCGCCACTGTCGTTTTACCTCATGGTAATGGCAAGACCGTCCGCGTTGCCGTTTTTGCCCCCCTAGACGAAGCCAAAAAAGCTGCCGCCGCTGGTGCAGACATTGCTGAAGACGAAGAATTCTTGAAGCGCCTCGAAAAAGGCGAACTCGACTTCGACGTTCTCATCTCTACCCCAGCCTACATGCCTAAGCTCGGTAAATTCGCCCGCTTGCTCGGTCCAAAAGGTTTAATGCCAAATCCTAAAGCTGGCACCGTCACCGCCGACCTCGAAAAAGCCGTCAAGGAATCCAAAGCTGGTAAAGTCGAGTATCGCGTTGATAAGCAAGCCATCATTCACATCGGCCTCGGCAAAGCCAGCTTCGGTCAAGATAAGCTCCTTGACAACGCTAATACTTTCTTCGACTCACTCAAGGCGCATCGTCCAGCCTCACTGAAGGGGAATTACGTCAAATCGATTTTCATCACCACCTCTCAAGGTCCATCAATTGAAGTCGAAAATCTCTACAATTAGTAGAAACTTAAGGTTATTTTAAGCTTGAGCATTAATTCCGCTTGAAAAAGTCGAAAACCCAGCTCTTATAACCCGCAAAATCCGCTTTGCCACTCCGGCTAGGCGGATTTTTGTTCCCAAATCTCCGCTTTGTGCGCTATAATAACCGTAAGAAGTGAGGTATTTTTATGCAAACAATCTATATCATTACTGGCGCTAATGGTTTTCTCGGCAACAATCTCGTCCGTACCATTCTCCAAAAATCTTCCGCCAAGTCCAGCGCTGCACAGCCCAACGCCATTGACGCCGCCAATTCCACTCACGTCACCAAGCCCACGATCGACCAAGTCGAAGTCCGCGCCCTCGTCTCCTCACCCGATCGCGCCGAAGCTCTCCAAGGTCTAGATTGCAAAATTTACCCCGGCGATATCACCAAGCTCGACACTCTCACGCCCGTTTTCCAAGTACCAAAAGACGCCAAAGTCTACGTCATCCATTGCGCCGCCATCGTCTACATCAAATCCCAGCCCAACCCCAAGGTCTACCAAGTCAACGTCGGCGGCACCCACAACATCGTTGAAAAGACCCTCGAAATCGGCGCCAAACTCGTCCAAGTCAGTAGCGTTCATGCCATTCCCGTGTTACCGCGCCCTCAAACCATGACCGAGGTCGAACATTTTGATCCTCGCCTTGTCGAGGGCGAATACGCCAAATCCAAAGCCGAAGCTGCCCAGTACGTCCTCGACGCCGTCAATAATCGCGGGCTCGATGCCTGCATTGTTCATCCATCTGGCATCATCGGCCCTTACGACTTCAAGATTAGCCACCTCACTCAGATGGTCATCGACGTCGCCACTGGTCGCCTGAAGGCTGGCGTTGATGGTGGCTATGATTTTGTCGATGTCCGCGACGTCGCAAAAGGCATCCTTTCCGCTTGCACCAAAGGCAAGCCCGGTGAATGCTACCTCCTTACTGGACACTATTGTAGCGTTCCAGAACTTCTCAATTCCATCAGCAGCGCCACCAACACCAAGCCTATCAAAACCATCCTTCCAATGTGGCTAGCCAAGGCTACTGCGCCGCTCGCCGAAGCCTACTACGATTGGCGTAAAACACCACCACTCTATACCAAGTACTCGCTCTTTACGCTTAGTTCGAACGCTAACTTCTCCCACGCCAAAGCCACTGCTGAGCTCGATTATAATCCTCACCCTCTAGCTGACACTATTCGTGATACCGTGGCTTGGTTACGCGAAGCCAACAAAATCCCTCCCCTAGCTACCCCTATCGAAACCACCAAATAAGCCCATTCTCCATAGAATTATTGACAAAATAGGTAATCTGTGCTACAATAGAAAGACAGGGGTCTTTTCGACTCACTCGTACCTATTATTTCTAGAGAAAGGGGAACTATTTATGCCTGACATTACCGCTACGCAGACTGCGAGAACCTTGTCCGCCGCTCACTCCGAAAACGTCACTTTATTTGACTGTTTCAGCCCCTTTGATGAGCTGGAGCCCATCAGCCTCGAGCTCCTGCAAAACCTACCCGCTCAGAAAGTCCGAGAGTGCTCGAAGTTCTGGCAAAGTTTTCTGGCCGACCAGATCATCGAGCAAGCTGAAATCATGAGCGGCATCGATATCTTCGATGCAACGCCCAACCTAAACACTATTCTAGCCGGCGCCATACCTTGCCAGCCGCGTTACGTCAAAACCTGCATGGACCACTACCTTCCAGCCACGCCCAGCGATGAACAAATGCTCAACTGCCGCACCACCACCTGCTACAACTGCGGATGGTGCCTCTTCGCTCTCCCCTCACACCTTGATAAAGGTGGCACCAAGCTGGAAGGCTTCTGCGGCCTCATCGGCAAGGAGAGCGGTCACTTCCAAAACCCCACCACCATTTGCAACTTTGTCTCTCGTGACCCTGAGCTGATCCGTGATAACCTTCAGCGAAAGCTTGACGAAGTCGCTTCCGCCATCAGCTACGCTGAAACCTGCCTCGCTCTGCTCAAGCAGATTTACTCCTATCTCTAACCCACACCCCGCTTAACGGCGGGGTTTTATTTTTCTGGTATTGACTTTTCCTAAAATATAAGGTAAAATATAAATAGCTATTCATTTAGCGCATTTTACAGAAAGGTGGCTTAAGTTTATGGCTATATGCTGCACTTTGGATTTCATAGGCAACATCAGCGATTTTAATTCGGAACACGACGCCAACGACAAGAATCAAGATCACAACCCACCACAACCCAGCGCCAATCAGACCCCCTACATCTTTATCACGACACACCGCACAAGCAAGCTGCCGGGTAATACTGAACGTGGTTCACAGTGTCGCCTACCCATTTTGCTCCAAAAAATGACCAAAATCAATAGCCGGGTGCTCAAAATCTACGGCAAAATCTATTGCATCTACGACATGAGTGTCTATGACCCAGACGGCTACGATTTCACTGGTACATTCGATACTACGAGCTGTTTCGGAACACTAGAGTTCCAGTATCGCAATATGCTACCAAAGACCCCGCCGCGCCCTGACCCTTATCACCCCAATAAACCACTTCTACCATCCTTCATCTCTAGCACTTACCACAACCAGGGAATCGACGATTACTGCAGCTGTAGACCGGTACCCGACACTTTCCCTGACTAAGTTCAGCTAAACGCGCCACCACACCCACCCCGCTACCCGCGGGGCTCTATTTTATCCTTGTCAAATCTGCTCAAATTTGATATAATGAGCACAGTTATTCTAAAGACAGTGGCGGAGGTTGTAGAATATGCTGAATTTTGCGTCACATTATAAGTTCAGCATACTAGCCCGCAGCCTCTTAATCACGCCACCTAAGAATTCTCTTACGAGTCTTTGTGGGTAACGTTGTTTAACAACTTGCTAGCAGACTACACGTATTTTTACAGACCGCGGAATATATTGTAGGGTAAATTACAATCCCGCGCCCCTGTATTTTATACAAAACCTAACCAAGGAACTTTTATGGCAATTTCAAAAGCAAAAAAAGATACTTTGGTTGCTGATTTAACCGCTCTTTTGAACGATGCAAAATTGACCGCTTACGCTCGCTATCAGGGCTTAACCGTCGCTGAGCTCCAAGAGCTCCGCAAGGCTGCCCGCGAAGCTGGCGTCAAGATCAAGGTCGTCAAGAACCGTTTGGTTCGCGTCGCTATGAAAGAAATCGGTGTCTATAAAGATACCGACACCACTGGCTTAGCCGGTCAATTAGTTTATGCTATTTCCAGCGAAGACGAAGTTGCTCCAGCAAAAGTTTTGGCTGAATTTGCCAAGACCCACCCAGCTCTCGAGCTAGCTGGTGGTTTCAACAATAGTGGTAACGCTCTGGCTCAGGAAGAGATCAACACTCTCGCCAAAATGCCATCCAAAAACGAGCTTATCGCACAAGTGGTCGCTCAACTTCTTTCACCAGTCAACGATACCATCTCTGCCACCAGCAATGGTTTGTCAGGGATTATCTCTGGTCTTGAAGCTAAAGCCGCTTAAATTAGCAATCATTCCAACTATTAATAATTAGAAAAGGATTATACTATGGCTACAGATATCAAAGCATTGGCCGAACAGTTGGTCAACATGACCATCCTCGAGGTCAACGAACTCAAAAATGTTCTCAAAGACGAATACGGCATCGAGCCAGCTGCTGCAGCTGTCGCAGTTGCCGCTGCTCCTGCTGAAGGTGGCGCTGCCGCCGATGAAGGTAAAAGCGAATTCGACGTCGTCTTGAAAGACGCTGGCGCTCAGAAGATCGCTGTCATCAAGGCCGTCAAAGAAATCACTGGTCTTGGTCTTGGCGAAGCTAAAGCTATCGTCGATGGCGCTCCAGCTACCGTAAAGGAAAAAGTCAAGAAAGACGAAGCTGAAGCTATGAAAAAGAGCTTGGAAGAAGCTGGCGCAACCGTCGAGTTGGCTTAATTCTTCTACCAATGTTAGCAAGTTGTTTACTAGACTAGGCTCTCCTCTGGGGGCCTAGTTTTTGTGTAATTTGGCATTTTTCACATAGTTCCACCCTAGCAAGACATTTTTATGACTTTCATTAGAAAACCACCCCTTTCTTAAGCATAAGCTTAAAACTTTCCATTTCGCTATTGCTTTTTTAACAAAAGCGTGCTATAATAAGAAGATAGGTTGGTGGGGAATCTAAAATCCGATTTTGCCGTGGAGGGAGGCATAATCACCGCACTTTACCAATCTGTACGCTAAAATTCAGAGATTTTGAGGAGAGAACGCAAAATGAGCAAATTTTCTAAGACCCTGTTCAGCATCAGCATTATCACACTCACTGCATTAGTCCTGATCGGGACCATCGTGGTAGCAATCAAGAGCGCCACAGCAATCCAACACACCACCCACCACACATCGGACGTAATTACCGTTACGCCCCACCAGACCAACGCCGACAATCTCGTACGGTTCATTGCCGAACAGCCCAACGCCGCTCACACCATTAGTCTAGCGTTATCCCCTGACAGTGTCGATACTTACGCCAACACTACAAACGTGATCACGGATTTTCCAGATCCGGTCATGCGACTCGGCCACAGCATCTACATTAACTGCCCCGCTACGCTCGAAGTTCAAGACCCCAGCAGCGGCGAATGGCGTGAAGCTGACTACCTCGAACCTGAGTTCGAGGTCATGCCCGACAACGTACTCTGGGTAGTCGAACCTAACCGCAATTACCGCATGGCGGTAGATTTCGGCAACCGCATAGCCTACCTCAAATACCCTAAACATTATGGTCAAGATACTGACGATGCTTACTACCACAGCCCCGCCGCATCCACGTTTGAAACTTACGTTACCTACACCGGCAACGCTCTGCCTGGCACCCTCGGCACTTTCCGAGTCGAGCTTGACGAGCGCATTGGCGACGTCGTTGTCATCTACCGTGGTGAGCTCAAATTCGTCGCTGACGACGGCGCCAATTTGTACTGCAGCAACGCCAGCATGGACTTCAATGGCAATTTTACCGTTGACCTCCAACCGCGCACCACCGATAGCCAGTTCCAGTATCAGCAGTTCACTATCGATTCACCCTTCAGCCCTCAACTGAACGTCCATACCGTATTAGATTCTAATCAGCTCACAGTCTACTCAACCAATTTAGCTGATTATCTCTATCCTCGCAGTGTGCCTGAAGAGCTGGAATGGTATTTCGATCAGTTCCCGCTGCCAGACGAGCCCGATAACACCCAGCAACCCAATACTCTGCCCAACGCCACAACACTGCCAGACAGCAACAGTATTATGCCAGAGCTGATTTTAGTCACAGATTAACCCCACTAGGGCGCCACCACGGCGCCCTTTTTATCTTTCTATAAGCTTATTCCTCAAATTTTTCAAGCACAAATTAATTGTGTTTTTTACAACATTTTTACATTATTAGCGTTATTTCAGTGGAAAACCACCGAAAATCTAGGTTGACTTTTAGCCTCAGCCGCGATATTATGATAATAACAACAAAAGTTAATTACGGACGGGATGCGAGGTTATGTCTGAATTACCAGAAAAACAAATCAAGCGATTGCGCGGCCTAATTCAAGAGGCCGAAACTAATCTTGCTGCCGCCAAAGAATTACTAGTTTCCGTGCTTGGCGATGGCGAAACTATTACCGCTCCCCGCGAAACCGTCGTCAGCAGTCCTGAAGGCAAGATAATTGAAGGTGTCTTCGATGGCACCATTATGATTGGTCCTGACGGCAAGAATTACCCCGTTCCAGCTAACTACGCTTCCAAATCCAAACTTGTTGAAGGTGATATTCTCAAGCTTACCATCACTCCAGATGGCAAATTCCTTTACAAGCAGATTGGTCCAGTTGAGCGTCGCACCGTCATCGGTACACTCACCCATCACGACGACAAATATTACATTGAGGTATCTGGTCGCGAATATGAGGTACTTTATGCTTCCGTCACTTATTTTCATTTACGCGAAGGTAGCCAAGTCTCCGCTATCATCCCCGCTAATAACGACCAGGCTGCCTGGGCTGCCGTTGAGGCTGCACTGTAGTAATGAGCGGTAAAGTTCTTTACCGCAAGTATCGCCCAACTAAACTCCAAGACGTCATCGGGCAAGAACAGGTTACCGGTACTCTCCAAAACTCCCTCAAGCAAGGCAAAATCGGTCATGCCTATCTTTTCATCGGTCCACGCGGCACAGGGAAGACCTCCGTTGCTCGGATTTTTGCCCATGCCGTCAACAATTTTGACTACCAAGTTGAAGATAGCTATCTCGACATTATCGAAATCGACGCCGCTTCTAACACTGGCGTTGATAATATCCGTGAGCTTCGCGAAAAAGCCGTCATTGCCCCCACCCATGGCGCATACAAGGTCTACATTATTGATGAAGTCCACATGCTCACCAAGAGCGCTTCTAACGCCCTTCTCAAAACCCTTGAAGAACCTCCCGAGCATGTGATATTCATTCTTGCTACCACCGACGCCTACAAAGTTCCCATCACCATCTCTTCGCGCACCCAAGTCTTTACCTTCAAACTCGCCGACACTGATACTATGTTCCACCATCTACAGAATACTGCCAAAAAAGAAAAAATCAAAATCACCGACGATGCACTGAAGCTCATAGTTCGTCGTGGCGGCGGGTCTTTTCGTGACTCACTGAGCCTGCTTGATCAAATCACTACTCTTACCAAAGACGAAATCACTGCCGAGCTCCTCAGTCAAGCTCTTGGTCTACCTCAAGATCAGCTTCTTCAGAGCCTGCTCCAAGCCTACGCAGACAGCAACAAGGCTAGCATCCACAATTTGCTCAAAGATCTCTTAAATAGCGGTATTAAGCCAGAAATCATCGCAAGCGAGCTTATTAATCAAATTATATCCACACCCCAAGATTCTTGGCTGCCACTCCTTGCTAAACTCCCATCCGTTCAGCCACCTTTTCCGGAAGCTAAGCTGCTTTTAGCGCTACTTGAGTTTGGCGCAGTGACTGCCCCTCGCGCCAACGATACCGTCACACAGCCCACTCCTATCACAGCACAAATCAAGCCTACCGTTGCTCCACCAGCTTCAGCCGCTACCCACCCCACAAACCCTGCAGCCAAACCAAACAAACCCGAACAATCACCATCAAAATCCCCCACTAATTTCAATTGGGATACTTTTCTCGACAATATTCACGCTGATAGTGATGGCCTCTATCAACAACTTCAAAAAGTCGATTACGAGCTCACTGGCGGCACTCTCCATATTTACCCTATTAACAAATTCAACAAGGGAATCTTAGAAAAACCCGCCCACCAACAGCTCCTCATTAAACACCTCGGCGGATTCGCTCTCGAGCTACACCAGCTTGGAGAAAAACAGCCCCCCAAAGATGAGACACTTTCTCAAATCTCTGCTATAATGGGAGATATAAAAGAGGTAACAGGAGACTCACCGTTTTAGAGAGTGGGAGGCGAATCTCCAGGAGGTAATATGGAAGGAGATGCCCACGCTAATCGTGATGGTCGCATTCCGCCCCAAGATCTAGAAGCGGAAAAATCTTTGCTCGGTGCGCTCTTGTTATCCGACCAGGTCTTTCCAAATATTCTCGAAATCGTCAAAGCCGAAGATTTTTATGACCCTCGGCATGTTAATATTTTTCAGGGCATGACTAATCTCTATGCCCACCATCGCCCAATCGACCTCATGACCCTTACTTCTGAGCTTAAATCCGCCAAAACCCTCAAATCTGTCGGCGGTTCACCTTATCTTACCGAACTCACTAATTTCGTGCCTACCGCCTCCCATGCCGATGCCTATGCCGACCTCGTCGCTCAAGCCGCCTTGCGTCGCCGCCTTATCCAGGCTGGCACCGATATCGCCAGTGCCGCTTACGATGGCAACACCAAAATCGAAGAGCTCGTCGGCAAAGCCGAACAAGATCTCTTCGCCGTCTCCGACAAAACCGTCAAGTCCGACTATACCGCTCTCGAAGATCTCCTTATTGACGCCTACGATCGTATCGAAGAACTCCACAAAAACAAAGGCGCCCTCCGCGGCCTCAAGACTGGTTTTCGTGATCTCGATGCCAAAACCGCCGGCTTCCAAAAGGGCGACCTCATCATCATCGGAGCTCGCCCAGCTATGGGTAAGACTACCTTCGCCCAAAACCTCGCTTACAACGTCGCCACCAGAAACGGAGAAGGTAAGGGTGTGCTCTTCTTCTCTATGGAGATGGCTAAAGCCGAAATCGTCGACCGCATGGTCTCCGACATCTCTGGTGTCGATAGCTGGAAAATCCGCACTGGCAACGTCTCCGACGAAGATTTCGCCCGTATCGGCGACGCCCTCGGCGAAATGAACGAAGTTCCGCTCTATATCGACGACACCAGCTCTATGACTATCCTCGAACTACGCAATAAAGCCCGTCGCGCCGTCCACGACCATAATATCACCATGGTGATTGTTGACTACTTGCAGCTCTTGCAAGGTTCTGACCGCTACGCCGGCAACCGCGTCCAAGAGGTGACAGAAATCTCCCGTGGTCTCAAAACTCTCGCCAGGGAGTTAGAAATCCCAGTCATCGCTCTCGCCCAGCTTTCTCGTGGCGTTACCGGCCGCGACGATCCACGTCCTGTTCTCTCCGATCTTCGCGAATCTGGTTCCATCGAGCAGGATGCCGACCTCGTGATGTTCTTGCACCGCCCAGACTATTACAAGCAAAATAACGATGATTTTGTTCCCACTAACATCACCGAGCTTATCCTCGCCAAGCACCGCCATGGTCCAGTTGGCAAGGTCGAACTCTACTTCCACCCAGAATTACTACGTTTCATGACCTTAGATAAAGAACGTAGCGAGGGATAGCTCTCATATCCTACCCCGCTGCCAAACACCTCACACTTCTCCCATAGTACCGCGTTGCGCTCCTTGAAGGATCAACCGAGCCAGAAAGATACAAACCATAAGCCGTTGTTTCAACGGCATTAGTCTGCGACCAATACCCACCACGACTACCAGCGCGATCGAGCTCACCACCACTGATCTGCCCTCCATACACAAAATATAGAGGCGCCATATAAACACTGTAGCTCTTCCCATCCAACCCAGTACCGGTAAGGCTCTCCGTCAAGCCGTATTGCTTCAGAAGATTATAGAAAGATGTAGTTTTTTCATTATTGTTCTCACCGCTCAATGGGACTTGCCAGTTCTTCGGGCAAAGAGTACTACCATAAGCAGCCGCCATCACACCTGTATAATAGTTGCCAACATGATAATGCTCATCCCCATTCGTAGAAAATTGCAAGCATTCTTGCAGCCCTGTCACGGTAGTGCAATCCGTGCCTTGAGCATGGCTACTGTTTGGACCATTATAGTAATAATTACCGGGATCATAATAGGCTGTTTTACTATTACCCATACCTTGATCTATTGACCATTTTGTCAAGTCTACAATCTCTGTTCCGCCACCATCATAATCCAGATTCTGTGTCATCCAACAGTTACCATCCTTAAGCTTAGTTACCCAGTATTTCTTATTATCACGGGTATCAGTAAGCTGGGCGCTATCATTCTCTTTTGCATTCTTGCAGATATCAGCTGTCATTTGTTGCATGGTAGTAATGCCATTAAAGATGACAGGCTTCTTCTCCCACACCGCATACAGTGTAA
>CAMNUC010000014.1 GCA_946560015.1 uncultured Candidatus Saccharibacteria bacterium
ATTGTAATCTCTTCACGTTTCATAAGCTTATTATAATGCAAATTTTGCGCTTATGATCTAAAACCAACCACCGCCAAAATCAAAGTCGTAACACCAGCTAGGCTTAGTATTACGATCAACTCCTCGACCGTAAAGTATAAAATCGCACACAGAATCGATAGCCCCACCCATAATATCAACAGGCAAGCTGCTGTCCATGGATAACGAATATGTAGAATGAGATTTTTGGTAAAATTTTGAGATTTCTTCATGCGAAAATCCTTTCTCTCACTAAATCAAACATGAACTCATCGTTATCTGCGAGACTAGAGATGGTTTTGACTAATAGCTCATAGCTGTCTGTAACGCTGTATCGCGTTCTATTTACTATGTCGTTAGGTACACCTATTTTAGTCGCGTGGCTCATTGCATATTCTACCGAGCGATACATTAGCTGCGAAAAGTCACGATGGCTCTCGGCGTTATCTAAAATCGTAATTGCCCCCAAGAAAGCTTGCATTGCTTTTAGTAGTTCAAAATTTACCATATCAATTTTGATATCAATCACTTTCGTACCTACTACTTTTAAGAGAACATCCATCAGATGGCCATTTTTGAATGTCTCCACATACGATAAATTGCTCACCATTTCGCAGTTTAATTTTTCTTCCATTGCTGATGCCAAAATTGTCAATAAGTTCCCGTTCTCAAAATCACATCTCCGCATTGCAATCGATAGATCCGGGCAAAAACATATCACTGTAGCTTCCAAGAGTTGCTTAAAGTCCCCTGCGCCATCCAAGACATCATAATAACTCTTTATCCACTCATAAAACGCCCTATGGCTACTTGGTTTCGATGCAATAATCCCAAAGTCAATCAATGCAACCTTATTATCTGGTAGCAAAATTATATTACCCGGGTGCGGATCTCCGTATACGTAGTCTGCACACATTGCAGTATACAACGCTTCGCCCCCCACTAACACCACCTGTTCCCATAAGTCCGATCCAGTCAGATTCTTAGTAAGTTCCATCGCTGATATTTCGCGACTACGTCTACTCATTACGTCAGCCAGTGTCGGTCCCTCAATAAAATCTTGCACAATTACGTGTCTATTCGACAGCTCACTATAAACTTTTGGTATCACGATACGCGGGTGGTTCTTATAGAACTCTGCAAAATATGTTTGGTTTGCCATTTCCCGTGTGTAGTCAGTTTCTAGCATGAACATCTTTGCGCATGCGTCGTATGCCTCATTATAGTCTACCAAGTATCGTGGTAGTAGGTGAGAAAACATCTTGCAAAGCCTGCGTAGTACCGCTAAGTCGTGTTTTAAATTCTCTCGAATTGAAGGACGCAAAACTTTAATCGCCACATCTTCACCTGTTTTCAGTTGCCCACGGTACACTAACGCAAAACTACCCGCCGCCACTGGCTCGTCGGAAACCCAGCTAAACGCGCTCGTATCGACATAACCCTCCAAATGTAGCGGTTCACGCGGAGCTTGCGCAAAAACCTCCATCTCCTTTGGCCCGCCCCACCCTTCTAGAAACTTGCTCGTCCCTGCTAAAATTTGCAAGAACTTAATATATACGCCTCCCCACTCTTTAAAACTATAAAAAATAGTTCGTCGATATTCCGCATCTTTATTCGCCTCCCCAGAAAAGCGCACCTTTGCTAGCGCATAAATTAGCCGCCAGTAACGCTTGAGCTCTTTCATTGTTTCTTACCGAAGCCAATTACAAACAAAACTACCGTCAACACCATCGCAAAAATCGGTAAGAACACACCTACGCTAGGGTTAAACATCGCAAGCAAAATCACACCCAGCCACATTGCCAGCACTCCTAACGTCACAAAGGCATATTTCATAATAAATAATATCTTAAATCTTGGTCGGGGTTACCAGACTTGAACTGGCGACCTCACGCCCCCCAGGCGTGCGCGCTACCAACTGCGCCAAACCCCGCTCCTTTAGGATAATTATATCAGATAATCACATTAATCAAAAGTGTTTATTGCTGGCTAAGTATATTGCTATAATAGAACCATGGCCTCATACCTAGGTATCATTACTCCTACCAATCTTGCCGCCGAAAAAGAGCGTTTCTTTTCTTCCAATAATTATTCCCCTCAACTCGAGTACAATTGGAGTCGCCAAACCATTGATCGTTTTATTCAAAAGACGCCCAAAGGTAAGCCTTTGGTTGATGGTATGCTTAGCCAAGATGGCATGGCTATTACCGCTACAGCTTCCAACTTCTTTGATGTTAAATTTCGAGAGAACGATCTTAAATTTGCTCAAGAACTCATTGCGCACACTCCTATCTCTTCCAATGGCACCGCGGAGGCATACGCCTAGTTAATGCGCCAAAAGCTTGCCAGCCTAGACATTGATTATTCTGTAGAGGTTGTTGACCAACATGGTTTTCAAGCTCACCCTAATCACAAAAAACGCGTTCTCAAAATCAGCAAGGTCAACGCTGGTAGTGCCAGTTCACGCTGGGTTGGCTCTACGGTTCGCTGTCTCGCCAATTGAATTTATCAAAAATCCATTGCCAAAACCATAACTATTATGTATAATGTAAATAAACAAGGTCAACAAGATAGAAATCTAAAAAATAGGACAAATAATGGAAAAGATTATCAAAAAGCTTTTCATCTCTGGTACACTGCTAGTTGCTCTAGCGGTGTCCTGCACGGCGCTTACTTCCTCTTACGCCGCCGATGAAAACAAACCTCCAAAAGATACCACTTTTGAGCTTACTATCCCAGAAGTTGTTACACTGAGTAAAGTCGATGGCGTAAATATCGAACAGGCCTCGCTTGGCACAATTAATGAAGATAATATCGTTGCAGAGGTTATGACCAACTCGAGCTATCAAATTCAGCTCAGTGCCGCCACGCCAGATCTCAAGCTAAATGGCGACATTACGAGCTCTCAGTTCATCCCTGCCACAGCTAATGTTCAAGCCGGTGTTAATGGTTGGGGTGTCAAGAATGCCAACAATATCTATGATGCCGTCACTACTACGCCCAAGCCTTTCTATAATGGCGTCATGACGGGCAGCACTCCAGCTAGTGTCAATTTGCCAGTCGGCATTGGTGTTGCACCTACTCTTCCAAACGGTACCTATTCTACAGTGGTGACGTTAACCGTAGCCACGCAGCCCTAACCGATGCGTAGAGTATTGGTAGTGCTATTAGCTGTTTTAAGCGGGCTAGGTCTTTTAGCGCAGCCCGCTGCAGCGGTTTCCAGCAAAGATGTTGCTATTGCTCTTAGCCCCAGCAACCAAACCATCAGCCTGACACCGGGTCAAGAGTACCGTGGTAAGATTACCGTAGTCAATATCGGCACGGTCGCCTACGATTTCAGTCTCCTCACCACTCCATACCAAGTTGATAGTGAGACGTACGATTTGAATTTTAACACCAATAACGTCTACACGCAGCTCTACACTTGGATCAGCTTCCCGCAAACAATCTACCATATCGAACCTGGGCAAACTATTGAAGCTGAGTTCATTGTAAATGTCCCTGCCAGCGCTGCTGGTGGTGGGCAATATGCTACAGTTATGGTGCGCGCTGAGGGTATTTCGGATGCTGAGAGTGCTGTTCAGGTCGTGCCGCAAGTCGCTTCTCTTATCTACGGACGAGTTAACGGCCCCGAAATGATGCCCGAAGGCGAAGTTGCCGAACAAACCATTCCTGGTTTTGTACTCAGCGGTCCACTAACGGCATCTGAAACAGTCTACAATACAGGCAATGTTGATTTCAAAGTCTACCACGCTCTTACCGTTACGGACTTTTTCAGTGGTGATGAGGTTTTCAACGCCGATACGCGCGATGCTAATGGCAATAAAATTGGTTCTAGTACTTCCGTTGTACTCCCAGGCACTTCTCGCCAGCAGACATTAACGTGGGAAAATACTCCCAAAATCGGCATCGTCAAAGTTAAGCAAACGGTTATGTTTCTTGAAGAAGAAGTTAATACTGAACAAATTGTAATTTTTTGTCCACTCTGGCTGATACTATCCGTTGTTGGGTTAATCATTTTGGGCGCCCTCTGGATTTTCCTTGCCGCTCGCCGTCGCAAGCGCAAAGCTCCACAAGTATTTTAGCCTTGTCAAAAGCTATGATATTGTTATAATTAAGTTAGAGTTTAACTTTTATCAGAGTAATGGAGGTAATTAATCATGAGAGTTAAGGGTAGGTTTTGGCGTCAAAGCATTTTTTCTAGCATATTTGCTTTATTGACGGCACTATCCGTTGGTATAGTGTTGCCCACGGCGTCGGTTGATGCCTTAGAGCCGGGTGATGTTGTTATGTCCATCAACCCCTCCAACCAAGATCTAGAACTCTACCCTGGTGCCACTTACGAAGGCAGCGTCAAAGTCTCCAATGTTGGCAAGCTTCCATTTACAGTTCGCGCTTCAGTACGCCCGTTTTATGTCAAAGGTGATAGTTACGAGCCAGATTTTGTCTCCGAATCAGCATACACCAAACTATACAACTGGATTAAGCTAGAAAAGACTGAGTTTGTCATCGAACCTGGCAAGAATCATGAGCTCAAGTTCAGTGTCAAAGTCCCTGAAGACGTAGCTTCCGGTGGCCAATATGCTGCTATTATGCTCCTTAGTGACAGCGGCGAAGAAGGTGGGGCAGGAGTTAATGTTTCTGCTCAGATTGCCGCCATTCTCTACGGTCATGTCAATGGTGGTGAGCTGCGTGCCGAAGGGGAACTAACCGACCACACCCTACCCAAGACGTTTAGCTCTGATTTTAGCGTTTCGCAAACTATCAAAAACACCGTTAATGTTTACTTTCGCGTCGAGCAGACCATTTCAGTCACCTAGTTCTACAGAAACCGCGAAGTAGTTAATAAAAACAGCGTCTCTGGTGATGGCCAGCTGATTGGCTCCAATATTTCAGTAGTGCTTCCTGGTACTTCTCGCACCGGTATTCTCACTTGGCCAGATGCTCCCAAACTCGGGTTATTCAATGTTGTACAGACAATTCGCTTCCTCGACCAAGACTATACCTTTAAGAAACTTGTTTTCTTATGCCCGCTCTGGCTAGCTGTCATTCTCGTAGCTCTACTAGTCACCCTGATAGTCTGGATTGTTTTCAAGCTTCGCAAGAAACACCAGCGCAAAAACTCCCACAGTCTCTCACCTGATCCTAAAACTAAACTCTAGCCTTGACAAAAAGCATAAGCTGTGCTACAATGGTAATATTACTCTGCTAATGAGTGCCATCTTCGTGTTGAGAAAAGCACAAACTGTCCTTGTCTTTTATCCCTGATTGTGCTATGATAAAAAAATGGTAGAGAATATTCGTAATATCGCAATTATTGCTCACGTCGACCACGGTAAGACCACCTTAGTCGACGGTCTTCTGAAGCAGTCACATACTTTCCGTGACAATCAAGCCGAAATGTCACAAACCCTGATCATGGACTCTATGGATCAAGAACACGAGCGCGGCATCACTATTACCGCCAAGCAGACCTCTGTCTATTACGATGGCTATAAAATTAATATTATTGACACCCCAGGTCACGCTGATTTCTCTGGCGAGGTCGAACGCACACTTAATATGGCAGATGGCGTTTTGCTAGTAGTAGACGCACAGGAGGGACCCATGCCACAGACTAAGTTCGTCCTTCAAAAGGCCCTCGGTCTCAAACTTAAGCCCGTTGTCATTATTAATAAAATTGACAAGCCTGCCGCCCGCATCGAAGAAGTCAAGGACGAAATCTCCGATCTCTTCCTCGAACTTGCTACTGATGAATCGCAGCTAAATTACCCAATTTACTATGCGGTTGCTCGCGACGGTAAAGCCGGCAAAACCACTGATTTAGACGATAATCTCAACGTTATCTTCGAGTCTATTATTAATGATATCCCTTCTCCTAAGATCGATGAAGACGCCAGCAAGGGCGCCCAGCTCCTCGTGGCTGCTCTGGCTGCAGATAATTACCTCGGTAAATACGCCATCGGCAAGGTATTCCGTGGCAAGCTAAAGAAGGGCGAGAACGTCAAAGTGCTTCATACCGATCAAGAGACCGGCGAGCTTAAAACCTCTAGCGCCAAGATCGAAAATATCTTCACTTACAAAGGTTTAGGCCGTGAAGAAGTTCCCGAAGCTGAAGCCGGTGACATTGTCGCCGTATCTGGCGTACAGCAAGCCAATATTGGTGACACCATTGCCACTGGCGATTCTCCAGAAGCTTTGCCAGTAATCGAGCTCGAAGCCCCTACTCTCAGTATCTACATTGGACCTAACACCTCCCCACTCAAAGGTCAAGAAGGTGAGTTTACCACTTCTCGTCAAATCGCCGAGCGTCTTGAGCGCGAGCTAGAGACTAATATTGCTCTCAAGATTGTTCCTGACGGCCTCGGATACAAGGTCTCTGGTCGTGGTGAGCTCCACCTTTCCGTCTTGATCGAAACCATGCGTCGCGAGGGCTATGAGCTAGAAACCGGGCGCCCCGAAGTCGTTTTCAAAGAAGTTAACAGTCAAAAATGCGAACCTGTCGAAGAGCTCATTATTGAGGTTGAACCAGAGTTTGTCGGTGCGGTTTCACAAGAGCTTGGTGTACGGCGTGCAGAGCTAGTTAGCCAGGAGCTCACTAGTAGCGGCAGCACGCGTTTCACTTATCGTATCACCACTGCTGCGCTCATTGGCTTGCGCAACAGCCTTCTCACTGCTACTAAGGGTACTGCAATTATGTCCTCACTCCCCGCTGGTTATCGCCCAGTCGAAGGGAAGTATAAGCCTGAACGCAATGGCGCTCTCATCGCCTTTGAAGCTGGCACTAGTACTGCCTACGCCCTCGACGCTGCCCAGGCTCGTGGCACCCTCTTCATTCCTCCTGGAGTACCAGTTTACCAAGGCATGATTGTTGGTCTTAGTAACAAAAAAGAAGACATTGACATCAATATCTGCAAAGAGAAACAGCTCACCAATATGCGTACACATGCCAGTGATGGAGCGATTCAGCTCACCCCCTACACCCAATATTCGCTCGAGCAATGCATCGACTTCTTATTGGACGATGAGCTTCTTGAGGTTACTCCTAAATCCTTGCGCCTTCGTAAGCGCCAACTTGATCCTGTCAAACGCAAAAGAGAAGCTCGCGCTTAGGCTATACTTACAGACCAAGCGAATCACCCAAAACTTTTATAGCCACTGTATTTTTCTGCTAAAATATGAATATGCCAAATTATCTTATCGACACCCATTGTCACCTGCATGATCAAGAATGGTTTACGCCCGAGCAAGCCGAACAATTCTTGCAAGAAGCTCACGCCGCTAATGTCCGGCAGACTGTCGTCATCGGTACCGACCCTCAAGATTCTGCTAATGCCCAAAAGTTCGCCCAAGCCCACCCCAACGTCTTCTGGACTTACGGCATCCACCCCGAGTATGCTGCTTCTCCCGAGATTAGTGATGCACTACTGGGCGAGGAGCTAAGAAAGCTTCGCGAGAAGATCCGGAGTTACGGCGAGGACGAGCGCGTCAACCCTGCGACGGCAGGCGTTGACGACGCGCTTCGAGCGAGGGTTTCAGTAGTGTGTTGCCCAAGTGCGCCTGTTGCCATCGGCGAAATCGGCCTCGACTACCACTACGACGGCTACGATCGCACCGCCCAGATTCACCTTTTCGAACAAATGCTCCAGCTCGCTCAAGACTTAAGCCTCCCCGTTTCACTCCATATTCGCGAAGCTTTTGACGATGCCTGGCCTATCCTCGATAATTTCCCTCATCTTACCGGAGTTGTTCATAGCTTTACTGGCGGCAAAAAAGACCTCAAAAAAGCCCTTGCTCGTGAATTTTATATCGGTGTGAACGGTCTAGCTACTTATACTACCCCGCCTTTACCTCCGCTCGAAAAAATGTTACTAGAAACCGACGCCCCCTTCTTGACGCCAGTACCGTTCCGTGGTACAATAAATAAACCAGGATATGTTCGCGAAATCGCGACTTACCTATCAGAAAAATTGGGTGTGGCAGAAGTTAATATAGCGGAGCAGACCACCAATAATGCAAAACAACTTTTTCAATTCGGAGACGCCAGCCTTTGCTAAGGCGGAATTCTATAATCCCAACGCCAGCTCACCATCCGACGTATATAATGAAATCATAACCATCGCAAGGGAAATTGAGCAATGCCGTGCGTCTGTTTAAGAAACACTTTTAGATATTGGCAAGCCCTCAAGGCGCAAAAGCTCGCCATGTATGGCGTCGCCCAGCCAAAATCATCCACTCCAGAATCATCCACTTCTGTACCAGCTACCACTAACACCAGACTCCAAGACGCTGCCGAGATTCTCTACATCCCCCATCCGCGTAAGCCTTTGTCTGCAAGCCCTACAGCCACGACCTCATCTGCAAGCTTAGGTCATACCACACCACCGTTCGAGAGTCTATCATTACTCTCATCGCAGTTTCTTCGTGCCACTAGTAAGCCATCTCGTGCCGATCTTATCAATGCCGAATCCCAACTTGGCAGCACTATTTTTGGGCCTATTCCAGCTGGGCATCGTCGCGAATTCTTTCATGACCGCGAAAATGTCTGGATTTGGCACGAAGATTGGCAAGATGAAAACCAACACCCTTGTCAATTCACCGTGCGCTACGAAGTCCGCAACTCTGGTATCTACAAAAAGGTTGCTACTGGCAAATACCTTAAACTTGAAGGTGACGAACTTACCAACTTCCGCAAAGCCACTTACTCTTACCTCTGTCTAGTGAAAAAATATCTCTATCATACACCACAAATCACCAACGCCGCTTAAACCTTAGCTCCTAAGCCGCCACGCGATCCACAGGGAACGTCACTTCTACAAAGCCTCCAAGATGACTGATGTACAAACTTTTATTGCAAAACCGTCAAAACTCTCAAAAAGCTATTGACAAAAAATACAAAGTGTGCTACAATGGAAGTATAGAGTTGGATTCTAGCGCCGTCAAATCCTTACCTGATGGCAGTCATCCAATAATCGCACCTTTGAAAGGAGAAATGAAACATGGCTACATCTCGACGCAGCCCCCAGTATGGCGCATTTGCCAATTTCTGGGACTCAATTGCCCGCATCCTCCGGTGGAGGAAGAAACATCGCGAAAAGCTTCAGTATGAGACCTATCGCTATACCTTTAAGGACGCTGTTCGCGAGTACGCCTATGAGAAGCGCCTGGGTGGCGTCATCATCAGGGGGCGCGTTTGCGCCGTTATTGGCGTCGTCCTCAGCGTCATCCTCGCCTACAACTGCATCGTTCACCTCATCTTTCATACTAAGTGGGGTTTTGGTGCATACTTCATTGGCCTCTTTTGGCTTTGCGGTATCATCGCAATGGCCTACACCTATGTTTCTGGCATCGCCGAGCTTATCCAGCAAGGCGTCTATGACGCTGCTGCCGCGGATGCTTACGCCGCTCAGTATAGTGAACTTGAAGAGGAACGACGGAGACGGGCTGGCGGCAGTCCGACTCCTCCCGCCAACCCCGACTCGCCTCCTCCTGCAGACCCCGCGCCTTCCACTCCTGCACCTCCTGCCGCTCCTACTGAAGAAGACGTTCAGGCGATGTGTAGGAATCTGGCTCGTCAGGCTGCCGAAGCCGCGCACCGACGCAACATTTAGCGATTCATTCTCCTCGCACTACCGCCCTCGCAGAGGGCGGTACTTTTATTACATTTATGCTATAATTTATACAAGATGAACGGTCAAAACACCAAAAACCCCAAATCTGCCCTCACTGCAGGCGTTCTCGCTCTCATTCTTGGTGCTTTTGGTGCGCACAATTGGTATCTCAACGACCGCAAGAAAGCTAGAACCCATGTCATTTTAGCTATTGTTGCCGCTTCAGCCTTCGTGCTCGGCACTATTCTCAAGGTGTCTATCAGCTCGGTTGGTAGCCTTGGTATCGCAAACTTTATGGCTAGCTCCGCTACAGTTTGTCGGATCATTGGTTGGTTTGCTCTTATGATAGACGCGGTATGGGCAATTATTGAGGGGATTTTACTACTCATCCAAGGTGATGACGGTCTTGCCGAAAAAGGCTACACCATCGCGCAGTCTTCCGCCGATGCTGTTGTACAAGAAACTGCTCCTAGCTCAAATGTCATTGCTACCTCAGATACCACTCAGTCACCTGCCGAGCCGTTACAAGCGCCTTCCGCTGTCTCAGCGCCCAACCCTCAGCCGCCAGTCGTTACCCCCAATCAACCCGCACCTATCACTTATCACTCCAGTAATATCCAACAGTCAAGCCAAACTCAGCTCCTCAACCAAGCTGTTAGCAGTAGTGATGTTGAGACTGCCGCCCTTACCGTCAAAGATCCTACCGGCAAATCTAAGATCAATCCAGTTATTCTACGCAAAGTTCTTTTAGCTACTGGTGCCATTATTGCTGTCGTTATCGGCGGTTTTGCGGTCAAATGGAGCATTGACTCCGCCCTTGCTGTAGGCTACGGCGACGTCTATAGGCTAGCTAGACAAATCTCCCCCAACCTTACTACTGCCACCCAGTCATCTAGTTGTCAGTACGCGGTCGATTATCTAACCTCCGCCTATGTCAACAAAAAGACCTATGACGGCTACATAGATGTCTGCCGTAGCCTTGCTACCGAAGACACTAGCCTTGTCGCTCAGCTCGGCGACACCGGCGCTATAAAATGGGATACCGGTATCTCCACTCAGTACAAAGAATTCCAAGAGCTTTACGACGGGATCTTCGCCAATACTGAGCGTACCGAAAAAATGGTTCAAGCTCTCAATCTCTATCAGATCTGGCATAACTATATTCTTGCTACCGATACGCTAGCAGTAGATAGCCCCGACCAAGATTTCCAAAACGCCGCCGACATCTTGCGCCAATCCGGCAACGATACCCTCGCCAAGTACGGTGACGAGTGGTATTATAAACAAATCGATTACCTCAATTCTTATCGTGCTTACTGGGATCTTAGTTATACTGACCCAAATAAAGAGACCGCCAAGCTCGAAGCCGACACTAAACGTGCTGATCTCCAAGCCTGGGTAGCTGATCACCGTCCTAACGTTCGCACACTTGCCCCATTTGACGTACCTAATTTAACTCCTGTCTACGAGAGCTTTACCAAACTCTATAATCTTATTCGCACCGGCTACGAGCAGCATTATGATCGCAAAAGTGGTGATTGCCGTGAAGCTGGCAGCAAGGTTTACTGTAGCTAAAAAATATGATATAATCACTCCATGATTTATCTCGACCATGCCGCCGCTACTCCTGTTAGCCCCAAAGCTCTTGCGGCTATGTTGCCGTACTTTTCTGAACAGTTCTACAATCCATCTGCTCCCTACCTCCCTGCCAAGCGAGTTCGCGAAGCTTACGAAACTGCCAAAGACGAAATTGCCCATACTATTGGCGCCAAAGGTGTCGATCTTGTCATTACTGCAGGTGCGACCGAATCTATCAACCTAGCTTTCACTGCAAGTCATGGCAAAGTATTAACCCTAGAAACCGAACACTCTGCCGTTCTTGAAGCCGTCAAACAGCATGACCACGACCTAGTCAAAGTTGATAAAAATGGCCTAATCTCACTTGACGATTTTAAGCATAAACTCGACAGTAAAGTCGAGTTCGTCTCCATCTCTCTCGCCAATAACGAACTTGGTACTATCCAGCCCCTCGCCGAGATCGCCGAGATTATTCGTCAGGAACGCCAAAAGCGCTACCAAAATAGCAATACCACGCCACTCTATCTGCATTCTGACGCTTCTCAAGCTCTTAATCTCCTCGATATCAACGTTGCTCGCATGGGTATAGATTTGCTTACTCTTAATGCTGCCAAATGTGGTGGACCTAAAGGCGTCGGCGCACTCTACATCGGTCATGGTGTCAAATTGCATCCGCTCACCCTAGGTGGTGGACAGGAGCGAGGTCTGCGCAGTGGTACTGAGAATGTGCCCGGAGTCATCGCTTTTGCTGCTGCTGCCACCGAAGCTAAATCTCATCTTAACGGCAACCGCAAGAAATACCAAGAGATGACACGGATATTCCGCCAAGAGCTCACAAAAACCCTCGCACGGAGCCCAGCTTCTGTGCCTAATACCCCAATTATAGCACAAAATGCTGAAAAAAGCAATAGTAATCACAACACTGGTTTTCCACAAGTACAATTCCTAGGCAATTCTAAGCGTCAATTAGCAAATTTCTGCCCCATTTGCTTCTCAGGTCTAGATGCTGAGCGCCTCATTTACCGTCTAGAAACTCGTGGTGTACTTATCTCCACTGGCGCTGCCTGCGCCGCCAACAAAGGCAGCAAATCTCATGTTCTTACCGCTATTGGATTAAGTGACGCCGAGATTGCCGGTTCGCTACGGATCTCCTTTGGTAGCACTAATACATTAGATAACGTTCGTCAAGCCGCCCAAGTCATCCGTGAAGAAGCCCTTCACGAGTTCGAAAGGATTTCTCATGGACGCTAAGCCTACTAACCCGCAAACTCCTCGCACGTCCAGTGCCTTCGAGACTTTTCGTAAGCAATCTTCCGCTAAGCGTGTTTTTCTTGGTATGAGTGGTGGTGTCGACTCTTCAGTTTCAGCGGTTCTTCTTAAAGAGCAGGGCTATGATGTTACCGGCATCTATATGAAAAACTGGTCCAAAGACCTCCCTGGCATGAAATGCCCCTGGGCCGAAGATCTCGCCGACGCCAAACGTGTTGCCGTCCAGCTTGATCTAGATTTTGAAGTCTGGGACTTTGAGCAAGCCTACAAGCAAGAAGTTGTTGACTATATGCTTGCCGAATTCCAAAAAGGCCGCACTCCGAACCCCGATGTTATCTGCAATGAGTTGATTAAGTTCAAACTTTTCTACGATCAGGCTATCGCCCGTGGTGCCGACTACATCGCTACTGGCCACTACGCCCGCACCGGCGTCATCGCGCCCCAGATCGCTGCCCGCACCACTGCTTCGCCGACTGCCGTTTCCAATACTACTCTAGATTCCGCGCCAACCACTCTCCTCCGCGCCCGCGACGAAAACAAAGACCAAACCTACTTCCTCTATCGTATGAGTGATATCGCCACTGCCCGTACTCTCTTCCCAGTAGGTAACCTCACCAAGCCCGAAGTTAAGGCGCTTGCTCAAAAACATGGTCTAGATGTTGCCACCAAAAAAGAATCCATGGGCGTCTGTTTCGTTGGTGAAGTCGGTATGAAGGATTTTCTCAAAGAATACCTTGACACCCAGCCTGGCGAAATCCGCGAGCGCGAAGCCGACACAATACTCGGATATCATGATGGTGCCATCTTTTATACTATCGGCCAACGCCATGGACTTTATTTGGGCGGCGGCTTACCGTATTATGTAGTCGCTAAAGATCTCGCTCATAATATCGTCTATGTCTCAAAAAACCTTAATCATTCCGATCTTTGGACTAGGGAATTGCCACTCGAAGATCTACATCTACGCAACGGACTCACCTTAGACGACCTCACCATGATTCCCAATCTCCAAGTTCGCCTGCGCCACCGTGCGCCACTGCTCTCAGTTAAGGCTCAAGTTACTACGAATGCTCGGTCAAAATTCACCAATACCAATAAATCCTTTATCCAATCCGTCAATCTACCAGCTTCGGCTTCAACCTTAGCTCTTCTCTTTTCGGACCCCATCAAACGCCCCGCTCCCGGCCAATCCGCCGTCTTATACAGTGGCGAAACTTGCCTTGGCGGCGGTATTGTCACCGAGTAGCCTCACCCGCTAAACTTAGCCCTCACTATCCCGTTTACCCCAATCATCTCTTAACCCCCAGTGCCCTCACGAGGGCGCTTTTTAAGTATGCTTAAAAACTATGTTATAATGTCGAATATGATCTTTGGCCGCAAGAAACGCATCGAGCCCGGCAAGCTCACCAGTAATGGCGTAGCTTTGGAAAAACACGAATTTAAGACAATTGCTTTTCTTCTTAGCTTAGGTTTTGATGTTTCGCTTATTCCTCGTAGTACCGAAGTTGGCGTACAGACGCCCGATATTTTCATGCTCGGCCGCCAGTGGGAGATTAAATGTCCCAAAGGTAGTGGCAAATGTCTCCTCCAAAACACTATTCAGCGTGCCGTTGAACAATCTGAAAATATTATAGTCGACCTTTCTCGCATCCGCATCCCTCAGTACAAATGTATCCCAGAGCTTGAGCGGCAACTTTATCGCTCCAAACGTGGTCAACGCCTCAAGATTATCACCAAAGGCCACAAAATCCTCGATTTCTCCAAAGACGCCTATTACAACATCAAGTAGGCAGTTTTGTGTTATAATATTTTCTATGAACGCAAACGAAATTCGCCAAAAATTCCTCAAATTTCAAGAGAAACACGGACACAAGGTCATCCCGCCCGCGCCCCTAGTGCTTGAGAATGATCCTACCACACTTTTCACGGGCTCTGGTATGCAGCCGCTTTTGCCTTATCTTTTGGGGCAGCCTCATCCCGAAGGCACCCGCCTCACCGACTCTCAGCCATCTATGCGCCTGCAGGATATAGAAGATGTTGGCGATCCGCGCCATACTACGGTTTTCGAGATGCTCGGGAATTGGTCGCTTGGCGATTATTTCAAAGAAGAGCAAATCACCAATTATTTTGAATTCTTGACTAAAGAAATCGGCCTCGATCCATCGCGAATTTACGTTACATGCTTTATCGGCAACGATAAATATGGCATTCCTAAAGATGCCGAAGCCGCCGAAATCTGGCAAAAAGTCTTCAAAAAGGCTGGTATTAATGCTAAAATTGCCGAAATCGGCTCCGCTAAAGACGGCGACCAGCGGGGAATCAAGCCTGGTGAGCGTATTTTCTTCTACGACGACAAAGAAAACTGGTGGAGCCGTGGCGGTGGCATCGAAACTACTCCACTCGGCGATCCTTGTGGGCCCGATTCGGAAGTCTTCTACGACTTTGGCGAAGACAAGCAAGATGTCGAAAAATACGGCAAATCCCACCCCGCCAGCGACGGTGCCCGCTTCATGGAGATTGGCAACCAAGTCTTCATGCAGTATAAACGTAATGAAGATGGTACCTTCTCCGAACTCGAGAAGAAAAACGTCGACTTCGGCGGTGGGCTTGAACGCCTTGCTGCCGCCGCAATGGACAGCTTTGATGTCTTTAAGATTTCTCTGATGGCACCCATCGTCGCCAAGCTCGAAGAAATGTCCCACAAGAAATATGACAACAATACTGACGAAATGCGCATTATCGCCGATCATCTTCGTGGCGCTTACCTCTTAGCTGCCCAAGGCCTCATGCCTTCTAACAAAGCTCAAGGTTATGCTCTACGTCGCCTGGTCCGTCGTGCCGTCCTAAAGGCACTCGACCTTGGTATCGGCCAAGATTTCTTACCAGAAATTCTACCAGTCATTGAGGAAAATTACACCGATCTCTCCGACGACATTTTGCCAAATCGTGCTAATGTTCTCGCTATTCTTACTAAAGAGGAAAACGCCTTCCGCAAGACCATCAACAAAGGTGTCAAAGAGCTCCAAAAAATGGCTCAGGCTGGTCAGACTATCACTGGACATGACCTCTTCAAGCTCCAAGATACCTATGGCTTCCCGCTCGAACTCAGCGTCGAAGAAGCCTACAAAATCGGTGTCAATCTCTCCAAAGATTACCAAGCTGAGTTCGCCCAGGCTCTCGATGCCCAGCGTGAACGCAGCAAAACTGCCTCCAAGGGCATGTTCAAGGGTGGTCTCTCCGACACCAGCGACCAGACCGTCAAATACCACACCGCTTGCCACCTCCTCCTCGCCGCCCTCCAAAAAGAAATCGACCCCAGCATCAACCAAAAAGGTAGTAACCTCACCCCTGAGCGCCTACGTTTTGACTTCAATATCGATCGCAAACTCGCTCCTGAAGAGCTCCAGCGTGTTGAAGATTGCGTCAATACTTGGATTGCCGCAGATTATCCAGTTTTCTTCGCCGAGTATGATAAAGACTATGCCTTTGATGCCTTGCATGCTCACGGTTCTTTCCGTGATCGTTATCCAGATCGCGTTACCGTCTACGCCATTGGCTTTGGCGTCCCAGGGGATACTCCCGACACTATAGAACAAATTATCTCCATGGAGATCTGTGGTGGTCCGCATGTCGCTCATACTGGCGAGCTCGGCAAGTTCAAGATTACTAAGGAAGAATCCTCCAGTGCTGGTGTCCGCCGCATCAAAGCCATCCTCGAATAGATCTCTATCTCCAAATAATACTCCAGAACGTTGTAAATCTTACAACTCTAATCACCGTATATCACCCAAATACGCTTAATCCTGTTGACTTTTTAGACAAAGTGTGCTATAATGGAAAGATAGCACCTTACCATTTCTCCATCTAATCAAAAATTTAATAAGGGGGTTAACTTCATGGAGAAAGAAAATAGACTCGATCGCCTTTTCACGTACGTTAAGGTTTCAGACCTGCTTGATCTGGCAATTGACGGGGTCCGCCATGCTGCGTGTCAAGTGCCAGAGTTCCGGAACACCGGCAACGGCTGCATCCGCATCACGATGACGCCGCTTCATCCGGCCGCCGCCGTCTGGATGGGCCAGAGGCCAACCATATACGATGCTCGTACTCAGGAGTGGGTTTCCAAGATTCGCCCTGGTGGCAGCTACGTCATTGACTGGAAAGATCCCGAGGACGGCCACACCGAGCCCGTGAACTGCTTCGGCTATTCAGCCATGAAGACCGCTTGGGCCATGTATAAGCTGGAGCATCCGGAAGACAATCCTTGCCCGCGTGACCTTCAGGACCTTTTCTGCGAGGAGAATGGCTGGTCCACCCATGAGGGATCTGTTGGTACTATCATCCGGCTGAACGGCGAGCGCTTCGTGGAACTCTACATCTGCACCTCCGGTGCCAAATCGGAAGAAGACCTGAAGTGCTCCATCGTCGGCATGAAAACAGTCCGTGACCACCTGGTGCCTCTGCTTGGTTTCGACTCCAGCGAGACCCCGGCTATTCAGGTGGAGTTCACTCCCGCGCCGCCGGCTGACGGCGCGCCTTACGCACATCATTAAGCCTGCAATTGGGTCACCCTAGCCCGAGCTATACGCTCGGGCTTTTGTCAGCCCAAATTTAAGCCCCATCACCAAAATTGTGCCAATCACCAAAGTCCAAGATTTTCGAATTTGTCTCACTATTCCATTTATGCTAAAATAAAAAGATGAAGCAGGGTCAAAAAAGTCCAGTTCATAGGCGTTCATTGCTGCGTCGGCGTGCGGCTATGGAGCAGTCCGTACCTCGTCCTACCCGTACAGCAAGAGCAAAGGCACCCGGCGCTCGTGTAGTTGTCGAACAAACCATGCCTCGCTCCGTCTCCGACCGCTCCGAAAAAACCTCCGCTTGGCAAAATCCTATTATTGGCTATTTTTCTGCCAAGTACCCTCGCTTTCGCTTATCTAGACCCAAACCTTCCAAACAAGCTCGCCTTGAGCGTCAGATTATGCTTATGCTGGCATTCTTTAGTATTTCAATTGGCCTATGGGAGAACTTTCGCCAGCTCTGGCTGCAAGGGAATGGCTACTCTGCCACCGACGTCAGCAATATTATTAGTATTGCTACTATCATTAGCGCCCTTGGTGCACTTTGGCTCAGTAAGTACATTAAAACCTCCCAGCTCAAGCGTTTTATGGGCTGGACGCTTGTTTTTCGTTGTGTTAATTTTCTCATTCTTGTTTTTCTCAATTATACCGGTCTCCGTATTTTAATTGACGTATTTTCTATCACTGAAATCTTTACTAGTTCACTTTTTCTCACCAGTGTTTACCCACTCATCACTCTCGTTAATAAGAACAACGAGATTTTCAGTCGTCGCAAGCTGGTTGAGTACCTTTTTCGCGACATCGGTATCTTAGTTGGTGGTGTTTTTATTGGACAGCAACTTGGCGGTTTTATGTTCAGTTACAACGCTTGTTTGGTATTGGCGCTTATTTTCTTGATTATTGCTACTATCTGCATGTGGCGAGTCAACCTCGTTGTTACCGAGCGCCCACCTGAGCAGGCATCCTCCATTATCAAAACCGTCCAGGACCTTGCCAAAAACAAAATCCAGCGCGTCTACATGATTTATGTCTTTCTCACCGAAATAGCTTTTAGCACCGCTATGGGGCTCAAGATGCTCATGCTTACCGATTCCTTTGGTTTTTCAGCTGGTATCGCTACTAATTATCTCCTTGTCGCTGGGTTGATTGCTGATTTTGTCGGTATTCTCGCCCTCAAATACTTCACCCCTAAGAATGATTACGCCACTGTAACTTTAAAATTTGGCATCCGTTTCGTTACCTATAGTCTAGCGGCTATCTCGGGCAGCACCTTCCTTTGCTTCTTAGCCTTCACCTGGGCTATTCTCAGCTCCACCGCCTACGAAAACATTACCGAAGGCCACTACATTAATGCTATCGACAACCGCCACCAGTTCAAATATAATACCGTACGTCATGTCATTCAATACTTTGGCGCCGCCATCGGTACTTTCTTGTGTGGGCAGATGTTTGGCTTTGGTCCAGCGGCAGTCTTTGGACTTGCTTCATTTGTGGTGATTTGTCAGCTTGTGCCAGCGTACTACTTAGTCTATCTCCGCCACCAAACTAGAAAGCTCTCACAGAGGTTAGACCCTCCGTACATCTCCAAAAAATCCTGTAAGTCTTGACAAAATATATATTCTGTGATACAATGAGGATATGAGACGGTTGTCGCGTGCATTTTATTCTAGGGTGCCTTATGTTTATAGATAAGATCTAAATGCTAGCCTTCCCAAACCGGCAAATCTTCCGGAAACGGATCAAAATCTTCGTCAAAATCACTAAAATCATCTTTGCCAGTCGACTCCACCGAAGGGCTAGCCGTTGCACCAAACTCTCCGTCCGGATCGCCACCCAGAATGCCAAAGCTTCCACCCCCATACAACACTCCGTCCATCATCTCGCTACCACTCCGGAACTCGCCCGACTCACCAAACGCCCCTGAGCCGTATGGCTCGTAGCCCAACTCTAATAAGAACCTTGAAGGCGCATTATAATTCCGCCCACCAAAGCTATAGCGTGACCCCGCAAAAGTCAAAAACAGCTCTTGCATCGCTCGCGTCATGCCGACGTAAGCTAGCCGCCGCTCTTCCTCTAGTTCCTCTAGGGAGTTATCCGAACGGCTGCTAGGGAACAACCCCTCCTCTAGCCCCACCATGAAGACCACTGGAAATTCTAGCCCCTTCGCCGCGTGCAAAGTCATCAGCGATACTACATTATCACCCGCCGATTCATCGGCGGAGCTCAGTAGGGCAGCATCTTCCAAAAAATCTTCTAGCGTGTCATAGACGCTCGCGTTACTAGCTAAAACTTCAATATTTTGCATCCGCTCGGCCCCGTCAGGTGTATCCGTCCTCAGTAGCGCTCCAAAATTAAACTGGTCCACGATTTTTTCAATAATTTCCGCCGCCGTAATGTCTTGATTGTCAATCTCTACCCGCATGGCTTGGAGGAATTCCTCTACTTTGCGCACCGCCACATCCGCCCGTGCAGAAAGTTTGAGCTTGCCTAAATT
>CAMNUC010000015.1 GCA_946560015.1 uncultured Candidatus Saccharibacteria bacterium
TACCAATGATCACTACCGATACTACTATCACTCCTGGTACTAGAGCATGGGGTATACAGAAGACTAATGCTACACTATATAGTCCTATTGGTATTGGTAATAACAAAGTCTTGTTCTACGAATCACTAGGAGCAGAGAGTAAAACTATTACCTTTCCAGTAGCCATATCCGTAGACTCTACCCTTCCTTCTGGTACTTATGCTACTGAGGTTACTATTACTGCTACTGCAAACTAGCTCAAACAGCTACACAGCAAACTAGCCAAATCCGGAAACTCTACCCACTAGGTAGAGTTTTGTTTTTTGCCGGCCTTTCTACAAATCTGCAATTTTAACGCGGGTTTGCTCGGTGGTGTCGCGGTCACGGACGGTCACCGTGTCGTCTTCTAGTGTATCGAAGTCGATCACGACACACTTTGGTGTACCAATTTCGTCTTGTTTCTTATAACGCTTACCGATGTTTCCAGAATCGTCCCAAGTAACGAAAGTATACTTTTGCTTAAGCCGTTGGTAGACTTCTTGAGCCTTAGCCACCAGCTCAGGCTTATTTTTCAGAAGCGGTGATACGCAGAATTTGTATGGAGCTAAATTTTCTGGGAACTTCAAAACAATACGGTCGCCATCTTGCCAATAGGCGGCAGTAAGGATTGCTAGGAATAGCCGTTCAACACCAATCGATGGCTCAATGACATGAGGGATAAAGGTTTCGCCGGTAACTTTGTCGCGATATTCCATCGATTTACCGGACTCGCGCTGGATGTTACTGAGGTCAAAATCAGTACGGTAAGCCAAGCCCATCAGCTCTTCTTGCCCATTTGGATAGTCGAACATAATATCAATAGTACGCTTGGAATAGTGGGCACGATCTTCGGCTGGTACGTCGTAGTCGTGAATTTTCTCAGCGGGTAAACCGATGATTTCTTCGAGAAAGACATGTTGCTGGGTGCGCATTTCTTCAAAAATCTTCTCCCAATCTTTAGGATTGACGAAATATTCGATCTCCATTTGCGAGCATTCACGATCGCGCAAGATAAAGTCACGTGGAGAAATCTCATTACGGAAGGCTTTGCCTTGTTGAGCGATACCAAAAGGCAAATCTGGATAAATAGTGTCGACAACGTTCTTGAAATTAGTAAAAATACCTTGAGCAGTCTCAGGACGCAGGTAGGCGATGGATGTGTCGTCATCGACCGGGCCAACGTGCGTCTTAAACATCATATTGAATTTGCGAATATCGCTCCAGTTTTGTTTGCCGCAGACGGGGCATTTAACATCGGCTGCTAAAAACTCTTCTGTGGAGATGCTCTCAGTAGCACCCTCAACGAGTTTATCGGCACGCAATCGAGCATGGCACTCTTTGCATTCTACTAATGGATCGGAAAAAGTAGCAACATGTCCAGAAGCCTCCCAAGTGCGGGGGTTCATGATGATGGCGGCATCTACACCATACATATCGTCGCGCTGATCAACCCAGAACTTCCACCAGGCGTCCATCATGTTACGTTTGAGCATAACACCCAGAGGACCAAAGTCCCATGTACCGGCCATACCGCCGTAAATATCGGATCCCGGGAAGATGAACCCTCTACGTTTACATAAGCTTACAATGTCTTCTAGTTTACTCATAATATTTTTATTGTAACATACTTCGTTTGGTAATTTGAGATTTGGCACAAATAATGTGCTACAATGGTCTTATGAAACAAGGAGGACGTATCGGGGCGCGGTTTGACCGCTGGGTAGATGAGTGGAAAATGGCGCTTTCTGGAATTATGCTAGCAACAAGAGATTGGAAATTCCTCTTGACAGCGTTGATTAGTTTTGTTGTTTTTGGTACATTAATGAATTTGCTAGCTAGTAGCACCGCAGCGCTTAACTTGTTTTGGGTAACGGACTGGATGGGCAAAATGTCGATTATTTGGGATAGTTTTTTGGCAATTTTTGGAGTCGGGCGGAATTTTTGGGATTGGCTTTTGATATTTGTAATTACTTTGCTGCAAAGCGTGTTAATTGGTCTAGTAGTGTTAGTTTGGCATAAAAAACGCCGCGATCGTCGTGAAAATTTGTTAGCTGGAGTACAGAATACAGACAATCTGCAAAGTGCTGGACTAGTGGCGGGATTAGCGGTGCTAGGGTCGGGCTGCCCGACTTGTGGCACAACTCTACTAATGCCAATTCTGGGGACGGTGTTCAGCTCAAGTAGTTACGCATTAGCCGGAACTGTTTCTTGGCTATTAACTGCGGGGGCGATTATACTGGCGTTATTTACGTTACGTCGTATTGGTAAAGATGCTTACGCGATGATTAAGAGTGAGAGTTTTAAGGCGCGCCATAGTAGAAAGGAGCAAGATGGAAGACTATCAGAAGAATAATAGCAGAGGTCGGCTTTGGCGAACGGTGGCGATTGTCATGGTCATATTTGTTTTTATTGGGCTGATGATTATGAATTTAACAGCCAAACCTTCTCCAAGTGAGCAGGCTTGGAATCAAGCAGCCACAATAGGTAATCCCGAAGCAAAGAATTATTATGTTATGTACACCGATATAATGTGTCCATATTGTGATGTGTTTTCTCGGCTCACGATAGAGCACTCTGATGAATTTGAGAAATACTTGGCGGATAATGACATTTTGTTTGAAGTGCGTCTAACAGATTACCTTTACGAAGGTAGCGGAAGCCAAGCTTCGCGCGATTCTGCTGAAGCCGCTTACTGCGCAATGCGAGAAAATAAATTTTGGGATTTTTATCATGGCGCTATTCAGAGCTTATGGGATGACTATCACTCCAAGGGGATCGGTTCTAGCAAGAATGCTCCGCGTATTACGAATATGCCTGATGATTACTGGGTTCAGATTGGACATGAAGCAGGATTGGGAGAAGATTTTGACAACTGTGTAGCGAACCATGAGACTGTTGATGAGATTGAAAACAATACTCGACGTGCGCTGCAAGTTTCTGAAGGTATGCCATATTTTAAATTTAATCGGTTCACAACATCAGGGTTCGATAGCAACTGGGGCTGGGATTACGTCAAACTTTATCTAGACGCAGGGCTTGCGAAGTAGATTTGGTTGTTTACATTAGATGACACTCATTCGCTATGCAGTTAAAACACCCCAAGAATAGTTCCTGGGGTGTTTTGCTGGCTGGAAGAAAGCTTGCGCCTAAATACTCAACTCTTTTGAGTCGCCGGTTTCAAAGTTCTTAAGCTGATACTTACCATCACGAGCTTCGGTTTCGCCAACCACTACGACCGAGGTAGCAACCTTTTCGGCATACTTCATCTTGTCACCAAGCTTCTTGTCAGTAAGATTAACATCGGCTTTGTAGCCTTCAGAACGCAGTTTGTCGGCAAGTCGATTCGCAACGATAAATTCATTTTCGCTAATCGGAACGACGCAGACATCAACTGGCTTGCTAGTACTATCGGCAACTAATTTTTTCTCACGTAAAATATAGAAAAGGCGAGTCAGACCAATAGAGCCACCGACGCCTGGCAATGCTTGATCGGTATAGTTTTGGGAGAGATTTTCGTAACGTCCACCACCGCAGATGGAGCCAATTTCACGGTATTCGGGTGCAATGAACTCAAACACAGTGCCAGTGTAGTAGTCCAACCCACGCACGATCATCATATCAGCGGTGATATCAATGCGATCATCAATCTTGTCTTCGAGCAAGGTTAGGACGGTTTCTAGTTCATCTAAACCTTCGTTAAACTTAGTATTGGCAATGTTAAGGTCACGAAGTTGACCGATAACTTCTTCGCGATGACCGGAGAGTTTGCTGAATGTAGTAATCTTTGTTATATCCATATCACCAAGACCAAGCTCTTTCAGGGCGGATACCGTAGTCTCTTCGGGGACTTTTTCGGCATGGTCGATAATATCAAAGACCTCTGCTGATTGATCTTGAAGATTAAACTCTTCAAGTAGACCATTGAGTAACTTACGATTGCTGATGCGCGCGGTAAACTTATCAATTGGCAAAACCTTTAAGGCCTCGGAAAGCGTAGCGATAGCTTCAGCGTCATAGCCGATCGGCAGCTTTTGCCAACCAATAATATCAACGTCACACTGGTAGAACTCACGGAAGCGGCCTTTCTGCGCACGTTCACCGCGGAAATTGCGGCCAATTTGAGTAACTTTGAATGGGAAAGTTAGGTCATTCATATGTTCCACCACATAGCGAGAGAGAGGCACGGTGTGGTCAAAACGGAGCGCTTGGTCTGCATCATCAGCAGTCTCGGCGGTCTTGACGACTTTGTAAATTTGCTTCTCGGTATCGCCCCCAGCCTTAGCTAATAAAATCTCGGTACGCTCAATAGTTGGAGTCTCAATATTCTGAAAGCCATGTTTTACGAAAGCCTCGCTAATACCGCTCTTGAGGCGGTTAAACTCAACTTGTAAACTTGGCAGCAGCTCCTGCATACCACTAATTGGGGAGGTGTTAAATTTTTTCATAATACGCTAATTATAGCATGTTTCTTGTAAGATACGCAAACAGATTGAAGATTTAGTAAATGTTATTGACAAAAGTATTGCCTAGGAAAGACCCGGGATTGTGCCGTCACAAGGCTGGTGGCTCACCATTGGCAAGCACCCTATTCTTTTATTGTAGCATAGGTTGCAAGTTTTGTCAATGGGTAGGTGTTCGGTTTTAGCATGTTAACAGGGGTGGCGCTGTGGAAAAACCGTTATTACTTTTACATTTTTTAGTCAAAAATCAACCTTGGGCTTTGCCATAAGCGTGGTATAATATAGCTAGGGTTCAAGCGAAATCTGACGTTGAGGGTCGCTGGAACTTGATAATAAACATAAGATGCATGGTGGTATAAATGCACCAATTAAAATAAATCCTACTCTTCAGAGTAGGATTTTGCTTGGTATGCTAGATGGTAAGAGCGAGGAGCTTTAGCGCCGCATATTTCAATCTGGGAATAGCGTGGCTTAATCCTCTTTTTTCTTGAAGTATTCTTTACCAAGACCGCAGAGTGGACAGCGATAATCATCAGGAACCTCGTCGCCATAATACACATAGCCGCAAACCGTGCAAACCCAAGCAGTCTTTCCCTGCTCAGTGGTGACTTTTTTGAGGTCTTCTTTGTGCTCCTGGTAATAGGCATAGCTCATAGGTCGGTCGCTTTCATTAGTAATGTCACCCTCAATAAGTTCACCAATAAAGAGTGTGTGCGTATCATTTTCGATGGCGTCGACTTTCTTCATTATCATGTAGCCTAGAGCATCTTCTAGGACTTTGATGCCTTCGATTTCTTGGGTCTTAAGATTGGCAAATTTATCAAGATCTCGGCTAGAACAGAACCCAAAAGTTTCGATTAACTTAGGGTGAGCTTGCTCGCCCAAGATAGAAAGCCCAAACTTTTCAGCTTGCTGAAGTAATGTATGGGTATGATTATTTTTAGCAACTGCAACGGCGATGAGCGAGTTCTCCCCGCCACTGACACGCGCGACTGCGTCGACAACACAGCCGCCGCCTTCTGTAGTAAGAATATACATACCTTGGGTGATTTTGCGAGTAATTTTAGAATTTTTCATTTTACCTCTTTCGGATTATGATTTATTGCTATGATTGTAATCAATTTTGGCGCCAAAAATTTGCTGCCCGCGAGCATCTTCTGGCAAATAGCTTTTGTCAAGATGGAAGCCTGCCTCCCATTTTTGACCTTCGCCAAAACCGAGCTCTTTCATCAGCTTAGTTGGGGCGTTGCGAAGCCAGACTGGTACTGGGCTGCCCATAGTCTTAGTAGCGACAGCTTTGGCGCGTGCCCAACCATCATAAGTTTCGCGACTTTTGCGAGCCTTGGCTAGGACTACTGCTACGTGGCTTAAAATGATTTCGCCCTCAGGCATACCTACGCGCTCAATGGCTTCGAAACAGCTGACGGCTAAATTTAATGCGCCATTCCCTGCTAAGCCGATATCTTCGGATGCAAAAATCACCATACGACGAGCAATGAATTTTGGATCTTCTCCGCTCATGATCATGCGGGCAAGATAATACAGCGTAGCATCAACATCTCCACCACGCATTGATTTGATGAAAGCAGAAATATTATCATAATGATAATCACCGCTTTTGTCGTAGATAGGCATCTTTTTGCCAGCGGCAGTCTTGACAACCTCTTCGTCAACTTTTTTGGCAAGGCTCAGCGCTAGCTCTAGATCTCCTAATGCTGAGCGGGCGTCACCACCACTCAACTCTGCGATCATTTCTAGTGCTTTGTCATTAATGCGCTTTTCGGCCTTTTCGGCTTTGACGGCGCGTTTCAAGACCTCTAGAATATCGTCCTTTTTTAGTGCTGAGACAATAACAACGCGCGAACGTGATATGAGCGGCGAAATTACCTCAAAACTAGGGTTCTCCGTAGTGGCGCCAATCAAGATGATGAGCCCAGACTCAACGTGTGGCAAGAATGCATCCTGCTGAGCTTTATTGAACCGGTGAATTTCATCAACAAAAAGCACAGTACGGGTCTGTAAGTTCCAGTTGACTCGGGCGCGTTCGACGACTTCTTCGATGTCTTTCTTTTTGGCGGTTACGGCAGATAGTTCGACGAAATCGGCTTGATATTCGCGAGCTAGAATGCGCGCCAAGGTGGTCTTGCCGGTACCGGGTGGACCCCAAAAGATAAGATTAACTGGCTCGCCCTTCTTGACGATTTCGGTTAGGATCTTACCGTCGCCAATAATGGCGCCTTGACCGATAACTTCGTCAAGAGCCTTTGGTCGCATACGCTCCGCCAGTGGCACTCGGTTCATCTTTTAATTATATCACAATGAACCTTGATAACGTAACACCCGTGAAAAGAGCGCATCTATTTGTAGATTACATAAATGCTCGCATAATCGGTGTAAGCGCGGCGACCAAGTCAGTAACTCCAGACACGCGCGCTACAGTAGCAAGCGGGTTAGTCAAGATGAGGCGACAAAGTTTGATTTCCGACGAGCCGATTACTCCATGAGAGTCAGCCCGCAACGCACATTCAGCGTTGTCCCAAAAATATCGTTGCTCAGTAGAAAGCACACTGCCATCGACATCAGTGAACAGATTAATTTCTTCCCCTAGCGCCTGTGCGAAATTGAGAACAAACCAAGTTCTTACAAGGTCTAGGTCAAACTGGGAATGTATGCCTTTAAGAGCCTGATCGACTAGAGTAAAATAATCTGGATTGTCGATTTGTTCGGCGGCACGTTCGGCTTTTTTGAGGACTTCCGAAGCCAGCTCCAGCCTTGTCAAATCAGATAATATATTATTATAGAATCTCATCATTCTGGCACTCGTCAAGGTACCTAGGTTGCTTTTGCCTTGGTGGATAACGACTTCGGCTACCGAGAATAGCTCGATACTGCCGGCTAGCTTAGATTTCTCTTTACGGACGCCTTTGGCGAGTGCAGATATTTTGCCTTCGGGTGTGAGCAAATTTAAGATGCGGTCACTTTCGC
This sequence comes from uncultured Candidatus Saccharibacteria bacterium, assembly GCA_946560015.1. Lineage (GTDB taxonomy): Bacteria > Patescibacteriota > Saccharimonadia > Saccharimonadales > Saccharimonadaceae > Nanosyncoccus. The sequence goes on from CAMNUC010000015.1 coordinate 7,464, forward strand.
CGTAGTTAGTGCGGCGGAGTATAACAGCTTGAGTCTTAAGATCGTTAGGCATTTGCCAAAATCTCCTGTACGGCGCTACTGAGTTGTAGCGGGGTCATGGTCTCCTTTTGAAAAACTCGCACTACACCATAGTGCGCCAAATTCTGCTGGCTCAAATCCAGTGAGCTAACTACCATAATCGGTATTGTAGCGGTGTCATTATAAGTCATAAGTTCATTAAGTAGACTAAAACCGTCTGGTCCGCTTAATAAAATGTCTAGGATAATCAGATTAGGCAGGCTTTGGTTGATGGCCTGAGTAGCATCGAAAATATTAGTGAACTTGCTTACGGTATATGTAGAATAATTATCCGTAGCGAGTTTATCAGGATAACTACTTTGGAGTTTTCGTAAGCCATTCAAAGTTGCTAGCTCGAGACATTCGGCCATCATTACATCATCTTCAATAATAAATACTTTTACCATTGAAGCTAAAACAAGCAAGCTTGTCCCGATACTGGTAGTTCAACAAAGAAGCTAGTCCCATCACGATGTCGTACTGCGCCAAGGGTGGCGTGCATATAGCCAGCAAATTGCGAAGCAATATAGAGTCCGAGTCCAGAACTACCTGGGCGCATAGAAATATGAGTGGGCTGTTTGAGGTTGCCTCGATTTAGATCGCGCCAGATAGAAATCGGCAGCGTAGGGCCATAGTCACGCACATTGACACGAATATGTTCGTTTTCATCGCTAACGGTCATAAGGCTGGTAGTATTGTTGGCAGAGTAATGCATAGCATTGGTACAAAAATTGTAAATGACACTGTAAAGTAATTCTGAATTGGCAACTACTAGACGCTGGCGGTTTTTGTATTCAATAGCTAACGCTTTGCGGTCAAAGCCAAATAAACTACCAACATCTCGCGCTACCGTTTCGCAAATACCACGCACGCTAACTGGCTCCATTGCAAATAAGCCATCTTCAAGCCTAGCAATCTTCGTGAGATCATTCACCTGCAAGAGTGCACGCTCAGAAACGTTAACTAGCTGATCGCAAAGACGATCTTGCGTATTGGTGTCCTCGGTGCACTGCATGTTTAGTGCGAGCTGGCGCATCAAACTGAGCGGCGCTTTGAGCTCATGCGCTGCCACTAAAATACCGTTTACCTCACTTGCCATATTTAGATTATAGCACAACGGAGGACAATGAAGAGCTATTCAACCAGGCTAACCGATTCGAGAATACGATAAAAGTCGTCTAGAAAGATCTCGGAATCCGTCTGCAAAAGGACCGTCTTGTCGCGAAGTTTGAGAAGCATGACAGCGCCGCGCATATTGTTTGAGATTTCGCCAGCATAGATGTTGGCTAATACGCCACCAACAGTTTCCGTCCGAAGGGTAAGCTTACCGTTTTTTAGAGAGCTTTCATAGCTCTTAGCAACGGAGTCAAACGATGTATCACGAATGCGCACGCGAAGAGCGTTGATTGTGCTATTACTGACAGGATTGACTTCTTTAGGGTTAAGATAAGCCTCAAAATCACCACCGTTCACGGCATCCTTAGCAATATATACGCTCCAAGTACGCGGATATTGAAAACTAAAGCTGCCATAGTCAGCAGGCCCCATGAAGTTTTCGTAGGGGAACTTCTCGCGTTCGGCGAATTCTGCCTCCATCTTGGTGGTATTTTCGGCAACCTTGATGGCAACTTCGGTGCTAATTTGTGCATCCATGTTTGTGGAGATGGCATCCCATTCGATGTATTTCTGTATATAGAGCCACGCAAATACCACCGCTACAATTGTCACAATAACTAGTAGAATCGTCTCTACTAGAGTGTTACTAGCCTTTTTCTTTTCGCCTGGTGCTGCGGGCTTACCAGTAGATGTAAGCGAAGCACCTGTATTGAGCGGCGTATCACCAGGAGCCGCTGGCGCAAAATTCTGTTGTGCGACGGGTTCGATTATGCTGCCACTAGGAGCTGAATTATCTTGCATATTATTATTATACTTTAGGCTTTAGCTTTTTGTAAAGTCCCCAATGACTTCGATTTGATTTTTTAGCTTAGATAGATCTTCCTTGATATCTTGAGCGAGCTTGTTAGCGTCTTTATACTTTTGGAGTGCTTGATCGAGCGAGAACTCTTCACTATAAAACCATTCTACAGATTCATCTAACGTGGCGATTTTTTGGCTAATAGAAAGTTTAGATCCTGCTTTGGACATTTTTTACCTCCGTGGTGATTATTTTGTTAATCGTAGTAATCTTCAATTCGCCACCTACAGTAGTGGAGCCTGCTAAAATTGCGTAGCCACGCTTCAGGACATTCTCTGGGTTAAGGCTATCTAGGAGCTTGCGCGTTTCACTGATGTGCTGTTCAGACTGTCCGACCAAAGCAAGAATCTGCTGTTTAATGCGATCGATATTACTACGTAGCAAATCCTCTTCGCGGTTAGCACAATCTAGAATCCTTCGTTTGATTTCATTGAGGCTATACTGAAGTTTGCGAATTACTTCTTGACGATCGAGGCTGAGGCGTTCGGCAGCATTTGATGGCGTAGAGGCACGAACATCAGCAGCTAAATCAGCTAAGCTTTCGTCGACTTCGTGCCCGATGCCAGTCATGACTGGAATACGACTGCCAGCAATAGCGCGTACTAAGGCCTCGTCGTTAAAAATAGCAAGATCATCAGCGCTACCGCCCCCACGGACAAGAACAATCGCCTCCACTTCTGTACACTGGTTAAAATAATCTAGAGCGCGGATAATCTGTTCGGCGGCGGCCATACCTTGTACTTGCGTATTGATGGTTTGGATCTTCATACCACCCCAGCGATTGTCAAGAATCTTGAGAAAGTCAATATACCCAGCAGCAGCCGTAGAAGAAATAACTCCGATATGTGTCAAACCTGGAATAATGGGGCGTTTACGGGTAGGATCAAACAGTCCTTCTGCAGTAAGCTTCTTTTTGAGAAGCTCAAAGCTTTTTTTGATGCTACCTTCGCCAACTGGCATAACTTGCCGTACAGTTAGCGAAAATCTGCCCCAACGCGTAAGCTTTGGCGTAGCACGTACCTGGATCTTCATACCGTCAGTGAGCGCAGCGCGCAATTGGCTCAAGGGCATAAAACAGTTAACGCTCATGTCCTCTTCCTTCAGATCGAAGAAGACCCATTTACCCTGATTAATTTTGAAACTGCCAACTTCGCCTTCTACGATAAGGTCGGGAAAAGTATAGTCTAATGATTGATTGCAAATCTCAATAAATTGAGAAACGGTAAGTTTAATTTCTGTTATCATTGTCAATTTGGGCTTTTTCTTGACGGCCAATCTTTGAGATGGAGTGTTGGTAAAAGCCGTAACCACTAACGATCGTGCTAGCTAAGACAATCACGCGCGTCATTAATACTACTGTAGTCGCTAGGGAAATTGGTACTCCTAGTGTTACCATAATGCCAGCCATACCAAGCTCGTAAAGTCCGTATGGCACGAACGCACCCATAACTGAACCAATTGCTTCACCAACCATGATCTGTGGCAGAATCTCTGGATGCCCCATGCTGGATGCTACAATCCAGTAGGTTGCGATCTCAAAGAAGCTATAGACAATACCCCATAAGATCGGGCGGATGAGGATTTTTTTGTTACGACGAGCAGTGATGAGATCTCCATGGATGTCGTTAAGATATTTGTCCACGGTCGCCCTTTTGAGGAATTCTGGTTTGTGGTTGAAAGTGATTTTGCGCACGACAAAGTTGATGAATTTTGTACCATTCTCAGCAGCCCATTCAATGCGTTTTTTACCACTAGCAATTACAACTACGATGCCAATACCAGCAATAATACCTACGCTAAGTAGCGCTGTAAGCCAAATTACCCAGATGCCTGCTGTCGGCACGCCGCCAATAATGAGCAAAGCAATAATGGCAATAATAGTCTGTAATTGGTTGGCACAGATGGTGATAACATAGCGCAGTACATACATGAAGCTAGACTGACCAGGCGTGGCGCCAAATGGCTTAAGACGCCAAGTAATGTAACCAAGTCCACCAAGCCCGCCCGCGGGGACGGCGTGATTAACAAAGTTGAGTTCAAGCGAGACTTGCATCAACGTCCATGGTGAAACTTTTTTAGCATCTTTTTTGGCAGCCATGTAAGAGAAAAACATCTGTCCACAGCAATAGTACATAAACAGCTGCTCCGGTATCAGGAGAAGCAAAATCAGGATATTGGTCTCGCTAAGGTGGTTGATTGCCTCTAGGATATCATTGAAATTAGCATAGACCACATAGATGAGTAAAAGTAATGTAATGACGGTTAGAACCGTGCGAAAGGAAGGTTTGAATTTCTTTTTTTCTTTAGTCATAGAAATATTGTAACATAATTTCGGTGGGTTCGGTGTTTTTCTAGAATTTTGGCTTGTCGTCTCATTATAACATTGCGGTAGATCTATGTACAAAATAGCAATAAAAAGCCCCCGTATGGAGGCATGGGCTCGGCTTAGTGCCGATTGGCGTAGCGGAGGTAAGCTCTGTACGGCGTCGCCGTGAAAGCGAACAGATACCAAAGCAAAATTTTCAACATCGTCATCTCCTCTCATGGTATAGAATCAATGCGGTTGCTTGCCCTTACTTCTCGGTCGCGGTGGTAACACAGGTGCAAGCGGCCACGAACACCGCAAAAGCACAGACGCCTGTCACAGCCGAGATCACGAAAGCTGTGAACATCTTGTTGACACTACTCATATTGCCCTCCTAAAGTACCGCCATTTTACTGGGAATGGCTGCCCAAAAATCTCGATCAGCCGTCAAAACTGACCTCATACTTCCATTATAGCACACAATAGCTAAAAAGTCAATAGTATTTACGTTTTTTAACAAAACCAAAGGGCCGTGCATGCAAAGCATACCCAATGAGCAAGAAATATCCTACCCCTCTCCAAGTCTTACAATTATCCTGCAAAATATGTTATAATTACCTTATGGAAAGATTTGTGGCAGTCCTCGGACGCCAGTCCTTGATTTCGGTGGCGGAGCTAGAAAGTCTTTTTGCTGATGTGCGTTTGGTGGCGCCAAATCTAGCCGAATTTACCTCTGAAAAAGCCCCCAACATCGCACGTCTCGGTGGCACTTTGAAGCTCGCCACCCCTATTGATGTCTCGCTGGAAGAATTTTGGCAGAACTTACCAGAAAATGGCAAAATCGTACTCGGGCTCTCTGATTTTTCACGTAGCACAAATCCTTACCTCACCCAGCGTGAAGCTTTAAGGTGGAAAAAGTATATCGCTAAGACTGGACGCAATGTCCGCGTCATTCCTAATAAAACTGCAATCCTATCCAGTGCCACTAGCTTACATAATAAGCTATTTACGGATGCTCACATCGAACTCATTAAAAATGGCAAAAGATATTATCGCGTAATTGCCGTGCAAGATATCGAATCTTATGCCCGTCGCGATCAATCCCGTCCTGCTCGTGATGCTAAGGTTGGTATGCTCCCGCCAAAACTCGCCCAAATCCTAATTAATCTCTGTGGGGATTTGTCCCAAGGAACGCGTCTGCTGGATCCTTTTTGTGGTACTGGCGTGGTTTTGCAAGAAGCAGCACTGATGGGATACCTGCCTTACGGTACCGATCTTAGTGATCGTATGGTGGAATATAGTGCCCGTAACCTTGATTGGCTTTACGAAATCCACGCTAGACTACTACCATCAGCTAGAAACAATGTCGTAACCACCCAAGGTGACGCCACGAGCTACACTTGGCAACCTCCGATCGATGCCGTCGCTTGCGAAACCTATCTTGGGCCACCTATGTCTTTACCGCCCGCCGACATTAAGCTCAAAGAAGCCAAACAGGTTTGTAAAAGTATTGTTTTGGGCTTTTTGAAGAATCTATCCGAGCAGATCGAGACGGGTACGCCAGTGACAATTGCAGTACCGGCTTGGCTGAGACCAGACGGACATTATGAACGCTTAAATTTGCTTGACGAAATAGACAATCTGCGCTATAATGTAGTAAGATTTAAGAATTTGGGGCAAAAAGACTTACTTTACTACCGTAATGGTCAGGTGGTCGCCCGGGAAATAATAGTTTTAAGGAAGAAATAACATGTCACACGTCAAAGCTGGCGGTACCGCCAAAAATATCCACAATAATGCCGGTCAACGTCTTGGCGTCAAGCGTTTCGGCGGTCAAAAAGTTCGCAATGGCGAAGTATTAGTTCGCCAGACTGGTGCTACTAAGATTGCTGGCGAAGGCACCTATATGAGCCGCAATTTCACCATCCATGCTGCCAAAGATGGCGTCGTCAATTTTGTCAAAACCAAGAAGTCGCACTTCTCTGGCAAGAATGTCCCTCGCGTACGCGTAGAAGTTCGCTAATAAGACGCTGCTATCTGTAAAAGTGTTGTAGAAATTACAACACTTTTTGATTTATGGCGATTAAACGTATATTCAAGTGTTTTCTGGTAAATTATTTAGTTTAGCACTTTAATTATATCACGGAGGGTTCTTTATTGCCCTAAAATCATCTTAAGATATTTACCAGTTGGAGTATTCCCATCTTTGGCGAGTTGCTCGGGTGTACCCTGAGCAACGACCTTGCCACCGTTTTGACCGCCTTCGGGGCCCATATCGATAATCCAGTCAGCGGACTTGATGACGTGGAGATTATGTTCAATCACAATCATGGAGTTACCACCGTCGACCAAGCGCCCGAGGATTTCAAGGAGACGTTTGACGTCATCGGTGTGGAGACCAGTGGTGGGCTCGTCGAGGATGTAGAGGGTCTTGCCGGTGCTGCGACGAGCAAGCTCAGTGGCGAGCTTAATACGTTGCGCTTCCCCACCGGAGAAGGTCGTAGCGGGCTGACCAAGTTTGATGTAACCGAGACCGACCTCCTGGATGGTCTTGAGCTTGGGGGCGATAGCGGGGATATTAGCAAAGAATTCAACAGCTTCGTCGATAGTCATGTCGAGGACTTGGGAGATGTCTTTGCCCTTATACTTAATCTCAAGAGCTTCGTGGTTATAGCGTTTACCATGGCAGGTGGGACAAGTGACGTAGACGTCAGGTAGGAAGTGCATTTCGATCTTGTTGACGCCGTCGCCTTGGCAAGTCTCACAACGACCACCTTTGACATTAAAACTGAAACGCCCAGCTTTGTAGCCGCGGAGTTCGGCTTCGGGCTGTTTGGCGAAGAGCTCACGGATTTGATTGAAAACACCAGTGTAGGTGGCGGCGTTAGAGCGCGGAGTGCGACCGATTGGGGATTGATCAATAACGATAACTTTATCGAGATATTCAATACCATCAATACGCTCGTGGAGCCCGGCGACAGTCTGAGCGCGGTGCAGACGAGCGAGCAGCTCATTAGCAAGAATCTCATTGACGAGAGTGGACTTACCGGAGCCAGAAACGCCCGAGACGACAGTCATAACACCAAGTGGGAAATGGACATCGATGTTTTTGAGGTTGTTCTCGCGAGCGCCAACCACGACCAATTCCTGGTCTTGTTTGGGTTTGCGACGTTTCTTGGGTACGGGAATAGTCTTGCGTCCGGAGAGATATTGACCAGTGATGGAGTTCGGGTCATTAGCTACTTCATCAGGAGTACCGGCAGCAATAAGGCGACCGCCGTTCTTGCCGGCACCAGGGCCAATATCGACGATAAAATCGGCTTCACGCATGGTATCTTCGTCATGTTCGACTACAACGACGGTATTCTTGAGGTTACGTAGGTGTTTGAGGGTGGCGATAAGCTTGTCATTGTCACGTTGGTGCAAGCCAATGGAAGGCTCATCAAGGACATAGAGCACTCCCTGCAGGCCAGAGCCAATCTGAGTGGCAAGACGAATACGCTGAGCTTCACCACCAGAAAGCGTATTAGCGGCGCGACCAAGCTCAAGGTAGCCCAAGCCGACGTCTTGCATGAATTGTACGCGCTCACGGATTTCTTTGAGAATTGGCTCGGCGATGAGCTTTTCGCCTTCGGCAAACTTAAGATCATTTTTGAGTACTTCAAGAGTGGCATCAACGTCAAGATTGCACATGTCAACGATATTGAGACCGTGCACAGTTATGGCAAGTACAGCTGGTTTGAGACGGGCGCCATGGCAAGTTTGACATTCGTGCACACGCATAAATCGCTCAATATCTTTGCGAACAAAATCAGAATCAGTTTCTTTGTGGCGGCGCTCTAAAGTAGGTATGACACCCTCGTAGGTGGATTGATACGTGGCACCATTGCCCCACTTGCCATGCCCAGCAACGGTCATCTCGTATTTTTCTTTGCCAGTACCATAGAGCAGAATTTGCAGGGCTTCACTAGAGAGCTGCCTGATAGGCGTATGAATCGAAAAACCGTGGCGCTTAGCAACGGCATCCAAACGCTTAAGCCACCAAGATTCCTGCGTAACGCGATTGAAGGGACGAATACCACCCTCAGCGATGGTGAGGTTAGGATTAAGGATGAGATTTGGGTCGATTTCTAAGCGCGTACCAAGACCAGTACAAGTCGGACAAGCTCCCTGTGGAGCATTGAAGGAGAAGAGGCGTGGCTCAAGCTCTGGGATTAGCTCATCTGGGTGGAGCTCGCAGGCATAGCGTTGGGAGTAAGTTAACACTTCGGGATCTTCGCCAGTTTTGTTCTCACCGACAGCGGTAGAGTTATCACGGATTTGGAGAAGTTTGATAATTCCCTGGCCGAGCTCTAGGGCTTGTTCGATAGAGCCAGAGATTCGGCTCAATAAGTCTGGTGATAATACAAAACGATCTACGACGATTTCAATATCGTGACGATCATTTTTGTTGAGGTCGGGGAATTCGTCAAGGGCGTAAATGATGCCATCGATGCGTACGCGCGAGAAGCCTTTGGCTTGGTATTGCTCAGAGATGTGTTGAAAGCTGCCCTTTTTCTGGGAGACAATGGGGGCAAGCAGGATAAGTTTACTACCAAGAGGAAGTTTCATAACTTCATTCACGATGTCCTCGACACTACGGCGATGAACTTCGCGGTGACAAATTGGACAATGCGGCACACCAATACGCGCAAAAAGCAGACGCATATAGTCGTAAACTTCGGTGACAGTAGCAACGGTAGAACGCGGATTACGACTGGTAGACTTCTGATCAATGGAGATAGCAGGACTGAGACCAGTAATACTATCAACGTCCGGCTTATCCATGACGCCGAGGAACATACGCGCATAACTGGAAAGGCTCTCGACATAGCGACGCTGGCCTTCGGCGTAGATAGTGTCAAAAGCGAGACTGGATTTGCCACTACCAGACAATCCGGTAATCACCACGAGCTTGTCGCGCGGAATGTCGACGTCAAGATCTTTAAGATTGTGCTGTCTGGCCCCGCGGATTTTGATAAAGTTATCGTTCATTTCTAACTAGGTATTATACCGCAAAAAGCGCAAAAAGGCAATACAAGCAGGAGGGCAGTTTTCTGTCCTTATACTTCCATTTTAGCATACTTTTCTAATTTTGTCAATAGTTTTTGTAAAAGTCATCTCGGGCAGTGCTAGTCCGCCACTGGAGCAATGGATTGGTACCACAGCATTAGCTCCTCTGTGAGGAACTGGCATTCTTCAAGAGATTTACTGCTTGGGCTTCGACCACTCGCAAGTAGCTTTTTAATCCGCTGCATATCGCCGAAAAACATACTGGATTGGCGTTTGAGACGCTCAGTACGATATGCTTCCCAGTTCTCAGCTTCGGCGGCATTGAGGCTAGTAGGATAGTTACGTGCTTTATAGTGGGTGAGAAGCTCGGGTAGGCGCTCGTCAATAAAGTTTGGTTGGAAGTTATTTAAGTCCTCGACGCCATTATTGCGGACGGCAGTGCAGAGGAGGCGGTCGCGATCATCGAGAAAGCCATCATAGAGAGCAGATTCGACGTCTTCGGAAGGTGGGAAATCACGCTCATGCCTATGTGTAACGCGTTCGACAAATTCCGGGTGAGAGAGCAGGCTCTTGAGGTTGTGTTCGATTTTTGTTTTGCTGAGTTGGATCTTTTTCCAGCCATCGGCTTTTTCTAGGACACCCAGCGGTGCTACGGCGGGGCAGCGATTATACTGCATTTTTTTAACAATAGGAAGATAGCCCTTTTCCCAAGGTTCCCGCTCGCGCCAAGGTTTGTTAAGATTGATAGAATTGGTGGCTGCGGCGGCTTCTTCCTGACGAAGAAGGTCGTCAAGATTGTGGCGCAGGTCAAATACCCAGATGGTGCCGTTTTCACCGGGCGCAATGGGATAGGATACTGTGGTTTTCTCAAAAGCACTAGAGTAGCGTCCAGAAGCATAAACAAAAGGTTTAGGCTGTTCTAAATTAACGAGGCTAGCAACTTCCCTTTTGTTGCGCAGGTTGTAGAGAAAATCAAACATCTGAGGCTGATTGGCTTTGAGGAGCTTGGTGACCTCAACAAGAGCAACCACATCCGCTAGGGCGTCATGAGCGTGCTCGTGCTCAATCCCATTAAGCTTGGTAATAAGTTCAAGGCGGTTGGTTGAGTAGCCTTCAGGTGTAACAGGCCAGTTGATTCCTTCGGGGCGTAAAGCCCTTGTTAATCGCACCACATCAAGCAGATCCCAGCGTGAACGCCCTTCACTCCATTGCCATTCGTAAGGATCGTAAAAATTACGCCACAGTAGATGACGCATGAATTCGTCGTCAAAACGCACTGAGTTATAGCCCATAATCGTAGTACCGGGCGTAGCAATCTCTTCCATAAAATACCGACAAAACTCCGACTCAGATAAGCCATCAACGAGTGTAGTTTGCGGCGTAATGCCAGTCACCATAACTGCAGAAGGGCTAGGCAAAGTATCTTCGGAGAGTTTAATGAGGATATTTTGAGGCTCGCCGATAGGATTAAAATCCATATCTGTACGTTGGCCGGCAAACTGCATAATACGATCACTACGAGGATTGAGCCCAGAAGTTTCGAGATCATAAAAGTAGAAGCTAGCAGTCATACGCTCATTATAGCACGCTGCCGCTAGAGATTTGGGCTTTTTGGATTTTACTTAATGGATTGTTAAATAAACAGAAAGATAGGAATCTTGGGGTGCGACAAAAAATAATGGCTTAGAGTCTGGTCTGCTAAAACTTAAGCTCGGGGCTTAGGTTTTACTGGGTACGACCCCTGTAAAACTTTACCAGAACTTAAGCTCTGGGGTTAGCTTTTGTGAGCTTGGGGTAAATCCGAACAGTTTTGTTCGGGAAAAATGGCACTTTTTGATACACAATCTGGGAAGTTGTGATACAATAGGGGTGCGTATAGTTACAGGTTGACGGGAATTTATCTTCGTTGTTCCTGCGTGAAAACGGTGTCATGAGCGCTTAGCAGGAATGCCTTTTGGTGATTTGTAGCTATACGCACGTTCGTGGCGCCTTTTTTATTAGGCATCAAGTACACATGATTCAAGAAGGGGAGCTAAGATAATTTTGTCCACAAACATAATTAGCGTACACTGCGTTTTGCGTTAGTGTCTACACCTTGGCTCCCCTTTTTGGGTTGTGTAATTTGGTTCGTTCTAAAACAGCCGAGCCGCGACAAAGAAATGCTATTTAGCAAATTTTGATGGATTTTAGCACAAAAACTTAGAAAGTTGTGCTACAATGAGGGTAGTTCTAAGAAACACAATTGTTCCAACTGATGTTTGTTATGCGTCATGTGCATTGATGGCATCGCGGGGACTACATGACGCGGTTCAAACCGGTTGTGATAGTTGTGTTTCTTAGAACAAACCCCTCGTGGTGCCATTTTTGTATCAAAGAAGCACATAGATAAAGTATGTTGTGCTATGTGTTATTTTTGTTAACTTAAAACTC
>CAMNUC010000016.1 GCA_946560015.1 uncultured Candidatus Saccharibacteria bacterium
ATGATAGCATTAAGTTTAGTATAAATAGTGAGAGTAGTGGGAGTATAAATGCTAAAGTAGGAGAAACGGCTTATAGTAATCATACCGTAAGTATTAACCTAGCGAACGCTAAAGGCTACGCACTAGGGATTAGCTATACGAGCGATAGTACGGGACTAGTGAACAAAGATACAGTATCTACGAGCGGAGCGGAAAACAGTGTAATATCTGGAGCGAATAATACCACTGGTACTAATATGGCAGACAATACATGGGGATATAGTTGGAATAGTAATATTAATGCAGATAACACAACCATGGTCTATAAGACAGTGCCTAGTAAGAATAATATAGCGACATTGGCAGAGAGTACCAATCTGGCCAATAACACACTAGATATGACTGGTAAGCTAGCCTTTGCAGTGAAGTTTGGAGAGAAGGCAGTAGCAGGACATTATACTACCAATGTGTTACTATCACTGGCAGTGCAGCCAGGAGAGGTGGTATTTGATGGTATTACTACCATGCAACAAATGACTAGCACTATATGTAGTAATGCTAAGGAGAATGATGAAGCTATACTAACTGATACCCGTGATAATAAGAAATACTGGGTAACTAAGCTCAAAGATGGTAACTGCTGGATGACGCAGAACCTTGCGTATGATGGAGGTGGTGTAGAGCGAGCCTATAATGGCAGCAATAAGTGTACTGGTTGGCAGGATGATAACACTGTAGCACAATACTGTAGTCCAGGTCACACAGACGGCGATCATGCATCTCGTGGTAACTATTATTCTTGGCCGGCTGCCATGAATGGAAACACTTCTGCAACTGGTATAGTACAAGGTGTATGCCCTAATGGTTGGCATTTACCAACTAGTAATACTGCAACTAAAGGATCATTTGGTGGACTAACTACAACTTATGGTGCAGGTGACAACTCTTCTGGCTCTACCATTATGCGTGGTAGCCCGATGTACTTCCAGTATAGCGGGGCCGCGAACTCCGGCGGTATCCTCAATGTCGGCAGCAACGGTTACTATTGGTCGTCTACGCCGAGCAGTTCTACCAACGCGTACTTCTTGATCCTCGCCAGTAGCAGCGCCAATCCGTCCAACGGCAGCAATCGCTACCTTGGTTTCTCTGTGCGGTGCTTAGTGTTAGATGAGGAGACTTATACCTATACGGTGAGTTACAAATTAAAAGATGGGCAGGTGTTACATTCCGACTCAAGGGTGCCAGATACTCAAACAGTGACGACTACGGATGGCTCGTATGCGTTTAAGGTGGCTTTTGGTCCTTGTTTGAGCACGGGATCTTGTGGAGGGAATTGGACGGGGGATGATGGCCAAACTTATGCATCGAACGGTCAAGTGACGCTAACTCCAGATAAGCCGACGATTGTGATGACGTATAATGGGGGTGGGAATTTTAATATATAGTTGGCAGGTGATGCCGATGAGAAGGTTGAACTTGTACAGTCTGTACAAGTTCAACTGCTGTATAACAGGGGTGGTTTAGTGAAGATTACGATTAATTAGCGAGTTTAGAGTGTTGATATTACTTGTGAAAAGGTAAGAAATTCAGTGACAATATTGACAGATTGCGATTAGTATGCTACAATGAAGGGGTAAGTACCTTAATGTAGATAGAGTATAGTTAGTGGTATTTTGCCCTAATTGCGCATTAGTTGTGCTAAAGTGCGTAGCTAGGGCAAAATATACAAAATGCCCAAATTTTTTGAGGGGGTTTATACCTATGAAGAAATCGTTGGTAATTGTTCTGGTAATCGCGATGGTTGTGGTTCTGTCTGCCTGTGGGGCGAGGGTGTGTAGTGATGATGCTATGGGTCTGACCATGCTTGCAGGCACAAACGAGCTGGCGGTCACTGATGGCGACCAAACTGCGATCATAACCACCGACGGCGGTATCCTAAACCACGTTGAGCTGAGCGACTATCGCTATGAGATTTATGGCGAGATCGCGCAGACTGAGGACATCGGTGATTGCTGGGTGGTGGCAATCCGTCCGCTGAGCGAAGGCGGGGAGGCTTATGCAGACTACCCCTGGACGACGGCTTACGTTGCCAAGGATGTCTTGACGGACGAAATCATGGGAACGGAGCCTTGGTCACTGAATGGTCGGGCGTTTAAGTTCGAGATGGCAAACGACGCTCATGGCGGTGGATTTATCCATCTGCCCTCTGTGGTGTTGTCGGTTGAGGAGCTTGCTCCTGCGGAGATTCCATTCTGGGGCGGGCGATAATTGTACTCTATGGAGCCCATCGGCTTTGCTGGTGGGCTTTTGCATTTGAAAAGGCGGGGGGTTTGCCTTCCTGCACGCCAAAAGCCTCCTAGCGAGGCTCTACGGGGCTTACAGGGCTATTTTAGAGGCGGAGTTGGCAGTAATTAGTGCCGATGATGTTTTTATTTGTGAAGTATTCTAGAACGCCCCGTTCCAGATTTATGCCAAAAATAGTATAATCAGAATATCAAGATTATAAAATTTAAGCATTGTGCGAGGAGTGTTATGGAGGAGGTTTTTAACTATCTCAAATCCCTAGATGTCAATTTTCTCACTACGAGAAATGGTGATGGTGTGAGCTGCCGACCGTTTGGCGACCCGGTAAAGTTTAATAATAAGATTTATATGCTAACACACTCCGAAAAGGATGTTGCGAAACAACTAGCCGAGAACAACAAGATTTGTATCGTAGCCTATAATCCCGAGAAGGACGACTGGCTGCGAGTTTTTTGTGAAGCGATTGATGATAGCGAAAATACCGCCGCCAAGCAAGCTATCATTGACGAGTTCGACTGGGCGGAAGAAGCCGGATATACGCTCGATAATCCGGGTTTCAAATGCTATTATTTAGCCAATGCCAAAGCCGAAATTCGTGATAGCGAGGGAAAGGTGTTGACTAGTTATGAGTTCTAAAAGGCTACTGCTTGCTTCGTCCGGTCTTGCCAACGAAGAAATTATTTCTGCCCTTGAGGAAATGGTGGGAAAACCGCGCAAAGAAATCAATGTTGCCGTAATTAACGAAGCGATGAAAGGCGAGCCTGGCGACCATCGCTGGTTTGCCGAAGAACTAGCACGGCTTACCGCCATCCTTGGCGGCAATATCGAATTCATCGACCTTCAAGCTCACGGTATTGATTATGTAAAGTCTCGTATTGACGAGGCTGATATGATATTTTGTTTTGGTGGCAATACTGATTATCTCGCCAACACCTTTATAAAAACCGGTTTCGACAAAATCTTGCCGCAGGTTTTAGCGGAGAAAGTCTGGGTTGGAAGTTCTGCTGGTTCGTGCGTTTTGTGTCATAAAGAAGCCGACGAAATACAAAGCACTATCTATAAAGAAAAGCGAGAAGCCGATAGATTTATGGAATACGTGCCGGTTATTTTCTTACCTCATCTCCATGGCTGGTTTAAGTTTGATAAGCCAGAAATTCTGCGTGCTTCCGAGCTGACGGATTTGCCGGTATATGCTTTGTCGGATAATGCCGCATTGAAAATAATTGATGACCAGCAGCCGGTTGTCCTCGGTTCAGATTATATCATTGCGAAAGCTGGAGAAATACAATGAAGCTCTACCTTGCTCGTCACGGTTTAACGGACTGGGATAAAGAAATGCGTGCTCAAGGTCGCAAAGACTTGTCACTCAACGCAGAGGGGCGTGCTCAAGCCGAAGCCTTGCGGGATAAAATCAAAGATATTGAGTTCACCGCTGTTTACGCTTCACCCTTGAAACGCGCTGCCGAGACCGCAGAAATTGCTGTCGGTGACCGCTCTGAGATTATTTATGATGATCGGCTGCTAGAACGCTCATTTGGCGATTTTGAGGGTAAGGTCGTGAAGTCATGGTCGGAACTTGTGGAAGGCGTAAGTATAGATGACATCACTTTGGAAGAAATCCCCGGCGGAGTAGAACCAGTGCGGAGCATGCTGGCACGCGTGGACGACTTCTTGAACTACCTCAAGGAACATTATGACGACGAAGCCGTAATTCTTGCTGTTGGGCACGGCGCAATGTCGAAAGCCTTTGACTGGGCACTCACCGAGCATAGCGCCGATGATGTTTTTGGTAGAACTCATCTCGGCAACGCCGAGGCTAAGGAATATAACCTTTAGTTTTTCGTGCTGCTCTTACCAGCATGTTGACACAAAAACATCATTGTGCTGGAACTGGGGCAAATGGGCAAATCCTGCCCCGCTTAAAAAAGGTGCGACTACTAGGCGGAGGAATGTCTACTTCCTAGATGGGTCGCTAGATCACTTGAAACTGCGGTTTGTGATTTATGCCTGAAATTCTACCGAGGAGGACGACAAGCAGCTTCGCTCTATCCCGCGGCAAGTAGAGGAGTGTAAGAAGTTGCCGCGCGTAATGGCTATAATGTAGTTTATGTCAGAACCGAGCAACATTCGGCGCGGTATTCTGGGTAGCGTTCCGTGTTTAATGATGTCATAAGTAAGGTTGAGAGCGGGGGTATGACGCCATATTGGCGTATCAGCCCGACCGACGTTTGCGGAAATATCTTTTGCTAATGATAGCGCCGGTCGCATGAGGTATTCAACCAATTATACAGGTATTTAGACGGCATCACGTTGCGTGGGGACGCCTACTCTCAATATTGTTCTCGAACCTCGAAATAGACGACAAAAATGCGTCCTTTCTATCTGTAAAGACGCATTTTTGGGGTTATTATCAACCGATGATATTCCTCGTGGTGGGTCGCGAGGGGCTCGAACCCCCGACCTCCTCGGTGTAAACGAGGCGCTCTAGCCAACTGAGCTAGCGACCCAACGTTTTTATTATAGCATAGATAGGCGGAGATGTGTAGAGATAAAAATGCCCCGACAGGGTGTCGGGGCATGGGGAAGTGCTAAAATTTGACTAGGGAATGAAGCTCGTAGCCGGCATCTTCCAGAAGCTGACGACCGCCGAGCTGCGTGAACTCGATTAAGGTGATGATGCCGAGGATCTTGCCACCTGTATCACGGACTAAGTCGGCGGTGGCTTTGAGAGTGCTGCCGGTGGCGATGAGGTCATCAACCAAGATAATCTTATCGCCTGGGTGGATGGCGTTTTTTTGGATTTCCAGGGTATCTGCGCCGTACTCCTTGCCATAGGTGACGGAGATGGTTTCGCCGGGGAGCTTGCCGGGCTTGCGGGCGGGGACGAAGCCCCAGTCGAGCGCCCAGGCGACACAAGGTCCGAAGAGGAAGCCGCGAGCTTCGGTGCTGACAATGCGACCGGTTTCGCCGCATTCGAAGTCTGTGAGGAAATGGATTGCTGTTGTGTTTAAGCCGGACAAGACCGCTTCAAGGAGATCGCTATTGTAAAGCAGGGGCATGATGTCATAGAATTTGGTGCCTTTGAATTCGCTGGTGGTAATGCGGTCAGCCCACCAGGGATTGTTGAACTTGCTGGTGGGGAATGGAGCGGAATTAGCCTGAGAATTCGACATTTTAGCACATCCTTTTTAAAGAACTCCTCGGGCAAGGGCATAGGGGAATAGACCCTTGCGGGAGGGCATATCTTATATTGTAGCACAGATTGTAGATTTTGTCAATAAATAAAATTGGTAAAGAGCATAGAAAAGCCGCCCGATGGGGGCGGCTCTTGAAGGGGGATTATATAGATTATATAGACTGCAGAGTCTGGAAGAACGGTTCGAGTGAGGTGTTCTCGAAGATTGGTTCGACGCGACGCGTGGCATTATGGACGATGGAAAGCATACGTGACAAAATGCGAATATCTTTAAGACGCAGGTCTTCGCATTCGGCGCGACTAAGTAGATCGGTGTAGCGAGTGTCACTGCCGGATTCGTCGAGTTCAAAATCGCTGGCTTTTTCCAGGGGCTCGATGGTGCCGTTTTCGTAGGCGCAGATGACGATAGTAGTGAGCGATTCGATAGAGCGTCGGGTCTCTTCGAGGAGGGCGACCTTTTCGGAGCGGGTTTGGGAAATTTGGTTCATTTGCAGGACGAGCTGGTTATTTGCTTCGACGATGGTTTGGTATTCGGCGGCTTTGGTTTCAAAATCGGCTTTGATCTTGATCAGATCCTCTTGGATTTGCCGAAGCTGTCGGATATATTCGCGGTGACGGCGAGCGATGGACTTGTGCTCGGATTCGAGAGAAATGACCTCATCGCTTTGTTGCCGTTCTTGGGTACGTAAGGCTTGGAGTGGGCTGGGGTCTTTAGGATTAGTTGTGAGGGCTACAGGCTCTGAGGAGATGGCGATGTCGTCTATTGTGCTTTGGGCAAGATCTGGTGCAGAAAGCGCAGAACCTGCCGGGGGGGGGGCGTTTTTAAGCAGACTCTTGGCGCCACCAGCGCGATTGCGTTTTTTGGCGTTGGCATGGATTTCATCGAGGATAGCCGAGGCGCCATGTCGATAAAGATTCCTGATACGGCGTTCGAACTCGTCGTTGGTGCAGCCATATTTCTCGCAGAAACCATCGGTGTCGAGGCCATGCTTGATGCCGTAGCGGACATCGCGTTGAGTGATCTGATTTACTGCCATTGTGCTTCCTCCTTTGCAATCTGCTGAGCGTCTTGTTCGCTGGCGGCGATATGGGTGGCGATGGTAGTGATGATATGGTCGAAATCTTTGAGAGCCTGTTGGAAATTTTGGCGGAAATTGGTGAGATCGACTGGGGCGACTGGTGCAAAACTGTGTTCGTGAGTGACATGCTTGGCACGGGGAATGTTAGGCGGGGTAATGCGATGCGAATTTTGGACTAACAAAATGAATGGCGAGCGGCATAAAATTATGCCCCTATCTTTCCATTATATCACATATGCTCAAGATTGTCAAGTAGGGGATTGCAGGAATGGAGAAAGATGGTATGATAGAGGTAGGGATTTGAGAATCCAAGAGAACTTTAAAAAGGTTGTGATCAAAATGTAGGCTTAGCTTCGCGTGTGGGTTCTAACGACAAAATGATAGGAGGGAAGGTCATGAGTATGATAAGTTTGAAGGCAGGAGCTTGCGGACGGGTATTTGACGCGAGCAAAATGTATGTCTATCTGAGAGGGGCGCTGGATGGTGCGGGCATGGAGGAAAGCGTGCGAGCTTTGACCTATATGCGTAAGCATCATGAGGGGCAGTTCCGGAACGATGGGTAGCCGTATGAGATTCATCCGCTGATGATGGCATGCTATGCGATGTCGCTTGGTGATGGGCTGATTACGGATAGTGTGATAGCGACAATTTTGCTGCATGATGTCTGTGAAGAGAGCAGCGTGCTGGTGGAAGAGCTGCCGTTTAGTGAGTCGGTGCAGCGGGGCGTGAAGTACATTACCCTGACGCGCTTTCACAACGAGACTAAGTACGAGCAAAAGAAACGCTACATGAACGAACTGCTGGAGAGTCTGGAGGCAACGATCGCGAAGGCGATTGATCGCTATGTGAACCTCGCGACAATGCCAGGGACATTTAGCACAGAGAAGATGTGCAAGAATGTGGCGGAGACGGATATGTTGTTGCTCCCGGTGCTGAAGCATGCGAAGTACAAATGGCCGCAGGCGACGAAGCTGCTGTATGCGTTGCGGACGAATATTCGCAGCGTGAACGATGTGCAGGCGATACTGCTCGGCGTGAAGTTGACTGACCCGGGATTTGTGAACTCGCCTCATGCGAAAGACTATGCGTTCTTGGTGACGGGGGAAGCATGCCCGTGGTAAAGATCACAGCTAAAACCTAAAGAGCCGCCGCGATTGGGGGCTCTTTTTCTGTGTCGCTATGGCTTGGAATTGTGAATCAGGGGAGGATTGTGGTATAATTAATAGGTAAAAGTTTTAAGAAAGGATAAAGCTATGGAAGGACAAGTTGAAAAAATGCGACACAGCTTAAGTCATGTTTTGGCAGCAGCGGTGAAGGAGCTTTATCCAACAACAACATTTGGTGTGGGTCCGGCGATTGAGAACGGATTTTATTATGATATGGACTTTCAGGGGGAGAAGATTTCTGATGCAGATTTGAAGAAGATTGAGAAGAAGATGCGGGGGATCATTGCGCGGGGGTGCAAGATGTTGCAACGCGAGGCTTCACGAGAAGAAGCTTTGGCGTGGGCACGCGAAAACGGACAGAAATATAAGGTGGAATTGATCGAGGAACTGCCAGAGGGGGAGACGATTACGTTTTACGATTTGGTGGATCCGAAGGGTGAAGTGCTGTTTGCGGATCTTTGTAAGGGACCGCACGTGGAGGATTTGAAGGAAATCGGGGCTTGGCAGCTGGACAAGATTGCCGGGGCGTATTGGCGAGGCGACGAGAAGCGCGAGATGCTGACGCGAGTGTACGGGTTGGCGTTTACGACGGATGAGGAGCTAAAGGAATATTTGGCACGTCAGGAAGAAGCAAGGCGACGAGATCATCGTAAGCTGGGCAAGGAATTGGACTTGTTCTGTTTTTCGGATTTGGTAGGGGCGGGGTTGCCATTGTTCACACCGAGGGGGACGGTTCTGCGGGAAGAGCTGAGCGAATTATCGCTAGGGCTACGTGGTAAAGCGGGGTTCAAGAAGGTTTGGACGCCACATATCACGAAGGTGGATCTCTACAAAGCATCAGGACACTATGCGAAGTTTGGCGATGAACTTTTCATGGTGCATTCGCAAGTGAACGGGGAAGAGTTTGCGCTGAAGCCGATGAATTGTCCGCATCATGCACAGATTTTCGCATCAAAACCGCGGACTTATAAAGAAATGCCAGTGCGCTATATGGAAGCTACGACGGACTACCGTGATGAGAAAACTGGTGAGCTGGGCGGACTCTCGCGGGTGCGATCGCTGACACAGGACGATTCGCATGTGTTTTGTCGGAAGGACCAGATTAAGCAAGAGATTCAGACGCTGGTGGGGATTGTACGAAAGTTGTATAGTACAGTAGGTATGGAGAAGCTACGAGCACGTCTCAGCTATCGTGATGGTTCGGACAAGTACTTGGGGGATCCAGAATTGTGGAAAATGGCGCAGGAGCAGATCAAAGAGGCGGCAGTCGAAAACGGGTTGGATTACTTTGAGCAAGAGGGGGAAGCGGCGTTCTATGGGCCGAAGATCGATTTTATGGCGGAAGATGCGATTGGGCGTGAGCATCAAGTGGCTACGGTGCAGTTAGACTTTGTGCAGCCAGAGAGATTTGAACTGGAATTCGTGAATGCCCAAGGCGAAAAAGAGCGTCCAGTGATGATCCATCATGCGACGTTGGGGTCGATTGAGAGATTTTTGAGTGTGTTTATTGAGCATACTGGGGGTCGGTTCCCATTATGGTGTGCACCAGAACAGGTAAGGATTTTGACGGTATCGGCAGATGCGGAGGAGTATGCGCGCAAGGTGGAGGAAACTTTAGCGGGGCTGGAGTTAAATGAGCCGGTGAAGCATAATGAGCTGCGATATAGTTTGGATTTGTCTGATGACAGCTTGGGGAAGAAAATTAAGCGGGCGACGGAGATAAAGATTCCAGTGGTGATAATTGTAGGAGCGCGAGATGCTAGTGCGGAGACGGTAAGTCTGCGCTTACGTGATGGAGAAGAGACGGTGAAGCTGGCGGATTTGGCGGGTTTCTTGCGCGGTATGGCGGAGAAATAGGTTGAATACCAGTGATGGAGTTGTAGTATTACGCGATGAAAATGTTATTTTGTCAATGATAAACACGGTGGGAAAGTGCCTCTGTAAGTTAAGCATAAGCTATTAGAGGTGCTGATTCGCTGAAAGATGATGTTTTTGGTGTATTGTGGTATAATATATAATGAAATTATGTTTGACATAGTTTGGTACCTAAATAGGTGACATCAAAAACGCAAGGGGGTTGTATAATGAGCGTGTTAAGGTTGTATGCTGGTGTTTCGGATATCGAGCCTCAGCGGTTCGGGGCGGATTCTCGTCTAAAGTACGCCGTGAAGGATGGTGTGCTGAGAGTGTATCTGAAAAGACGGCGCGGTTGTGTGTATTCTGTGCGTCTGAAGCTGGGCGAGATGTACGATATTAATTACAGCGAAGATCGAGTAAACGGGGTTTGCCGGGTGGTGTGGCCGCGGAAGCGAAAAGATGTCTTGATGTGGCTACTGGGTTTTGCAAACGGAACGCGTTATGCGGGTCGGAGTAGCTATTATTGGACACTACACAAGTGGTGGCGCAAGCACAGCGGGAATAGCTGCGAGATTCAAGGGTGGCGAGAGTGCTGTCTTAATGGCGACGATTATGGATTTACGAAGTATAAGAGTAAGCTGGATGGGACGATGCTTTCGGTAGCGGCTTACATTGGTGAAAAGCGTGAGGTTGATAAGGCTTTTGTGAAAGAAATCTTCTGTAAATGGCGCTATGGTTTTGGTTTCCCGCAGCCGTATGTAAGAAGAATATTACAAGAAGTGTTTGACTTTACGCAAGGGGATTTAGCGGAGTTAGACGCCGTGAGATGGGAATGATGTTGCCGCTTGGCCCTAGCTCGAAAGAGCTGGGGCCCTTTTACTTGGGGCGTGGGGACTTGCTGTATGTGGAAGTTCATGGTATGATGATGGAAATGAAGTTTGATAAAACGATTGTGATTTTGGGTCCGACGGCAAGCGGAAAGACGGGGGTGTCGATTAGGATTGCAAAGTATATTGAGGCGCAGGCGCGAGAGAAGGGTGACTTCTGTGGATTTACAGGGGCGGAGATAATTTCGGCGGATTCGCGGGCGATATACAAGGAGATGGATCTTGGTACGGCGAAGCCTTTGCCGGAAGAGCAGGACGGGATACTGCATTGGGGGATCGACCTAGTGAATCCGGGCGAGAGATTTACGGTGGCGGATTGGCAAAAATACGCTCAGGAGAAAATCGCGGAGATACGAACCCGGGAGCATCTGCCGATGATAGTGGGAGGTACTGGGCTGTATGTAGATGCGCTAGTGTTTGGTTATGATTTTACGAGGATAGCGAAAGAAACACAGGTGGATCGAGAAAAAATGGATTCAGGGTATCTTTTGGTAGGGGTAAAGACGGATGCGGGTATTCTACGAGAGAGAATTACGGAGAGAGCGAACAAATTATTTGTTCAAGAATTGTACGATGAGACGCACAGACTTGTACAAAGATACGGTTGGGGAAGTCAGGCGATGAAGAGTAATATTTACCAGTTTGCTTGGGGGTATTTACAGGGAGAGTATAGTGTAGAACGTGCAAAAGAATTGTTCATTTATGATGATTGGCACTTAGCGAAGCGACAAATGACATGGTTCAAAAGGAACAAAAATATTGTCTGGCTACCACTTGCCGAAATAGAGGATTACGTGATAAAATGTATACAGAATGAACAAAGAAAATAGCATGCCTACAGAAAAATTGTTCGGCTCGAAGACACGAGCAAAGCTTTTGGACTTGTTTTTTGCAAATACGAATAAATCTTTTTATGTACGTGAGATCACACGATTGATCGAAGAGCAGATTAACTCGGTGCGCAGGGAATTGATGAACCTAGAGGGTATCGGGGTGATCCGGAGTGAGACTTTTGATAATAAGATATATTATGCGGCGAACATGAAGCATCAGTTTGCACATGCTTTTCAGGAGATGTTTGCCCCACACAAGGCGGCAGTGGCGAAGACCCCAGAGATTAAACGACAGCCGTCGAGTAGCTGGGATGATTATATCAGGCCGGTTTCGAGGTATTTGCGGGCGATGGTATTGTTCAATCGAGCACCGGGGCAGGAGGGGGTTGATTTGCTGTTAATTGGTGATGATAAGACTAAGAAATTGACGCGTTGGGCAGAGGTAGTAGAGAAAAAACAAGGGCGCCCGTTGAACTATGTGATTTTAGAACGTGACGATTATCTATATCGTATAAGCGTGAAAGATCGGTTTGTAATGGGGGTTTTGGAGGATGCAGAAATCGGTGAGCTTTATGACCCAGAAGAAATTGTAAAGGTTGGGGTGGTGACAGAGTAAAAAGGAGGTAGGATGTTTGAGATTGAATGCAAAAATCCAGGTGAAATTATTTTAACGACAAAAAAGACAAGCATTAAGTTTAACGTGGCGGATGAGACGATTGATGCAAATCTGGATGTGGGGAAGATTGTGGGGCCGGGTGAGTTTGAGATTGGCGATGTGGCGATTAGGGGGCTAGACACCAAAAATGGTACAGCTTATGAGGCGATTATCGGGAATGTACATATTGGGATTATTGGCAACAACGAAGAGGCGGCGATGCTAGACGAATTAGGTGTATCAGATGTGTTATGTACCACATCTGTGCGTGCAGTGCGTGAGGTGGAGCCAAAGGTAGTGATTGCGATGGGAAATGTGGATGGTATGGTGACAGAGTTGAAATTAGCGCCAAAGTTAGAGAAAAAATATAAGCTGAAGAATTTTGAGGCGTTACCGCCAACTCTTGAAGTGATTGCTTTGAACTAAGGAGGACTACATGAGCGGGGAAAGCATTTTGACATTAATAATTGTGCTAGTGGTGGTGCTGTTTTCGATGGTCTTGCATGAGTTGGCGCATGGTTTGGTAGCGTATTGGCTAGGGGATGATACTGCGAAAGAAGATGGGCGCTTGACACTGAATCCTTTGAAACATTTAGACCCAGTGTTGTCGTTCTTGATTCCGATATTGATGTTTTTTGGTGGTGGTCCGATTTTTGGCGGGGCAAAGCCGGTACCAGTGGATTCGCGGAATTTGAAACATGGTGTGTGGGGAATGGCGATGGTAGCAGTGGCGGGGCCTTTGACGAATTTCTTGATTGCGTTGATAGGTTTCTTGGTAGGGTATTGGACTGGGGTACTTGGAGTGTCAGAGGGCACGTTATATTATTCGACGGGTCTAGGAGGAATTATTGTAATGGAGATAGTGCTGGTGAATTTGGGATTTGGGATTTTTAATTTGATACCAATACCACCACTGGATGGTTCGAGGTTACTGTATGCGATTGCACCAGATGGGGTACGAGAAGTAATGAGCAAGATGGAGCATCTAGGGATCGTGGTGGTGATGTTTTTGGTGATTTTATTCCCAGCAGTCTTGTCTGGGATCTTGAATGGTGCAATGAGTGGGATCTTGACGGCATTTGGGTGGCTAGTGGGAGCGTAGAGGTCTGATTTCTGGTTTGTGCAGGTTTTACGTTAGTGAGTTTTGGCGCATGAAAGCATAGAGATGTTTGCGCTATGGGGATTAGTATGCTACAATAGGGGTAAGCCCTGGTGGCGGCATGATTTTTCCTGAATAATCATGTTTAGGGATTTCGTGGCTCACTTCCGTGGAAGTGTCGCATAAGAATTTACCCACCTTGTATATAATACAGGGAAAAACATCGCGCTGGGGCTTTTATGGAAATTAGTAGCTTGATATTAGCTTGTTTCGGAGGTGAGTTGATATGAAGTTACTAAGAGATTTATTTAGGTAAAAGTAAAAGTGAAACAGCGAATAAGAGTTGCTAGTATTATCCAAGATGGACGCTCGGTTTTGATTGCGAAAAAGGCTCAAGGGCGCGTGGATAGCATGCCAGTTTGGGAGATCCCGACGGGTAAGATTAAGTTTGGTGAACAGCCGGAAGAGGCGGTGAACCGCATGCTAGAAGAATATCTTAGCGTGGAGGTAGCCGAAAAGTGTGAATTAAAGGATGTGATTACTTTTTTAGCGCCACAAGGATCTAGCCGGCTTAGTAATTTATATATTATATATAGTGTGGTTTTGCCGGAAAATGTTAAGATTATTCCGCAGGAGAGGTACACAGCGTTTAAATTTATCAAGCTTAATGAGTTGGCTGGTTACCGTTTGGATGAGGCAAGCTTGATAGCTTTGGAGATTGAAGGGGGTGAGGGGAAGCAGGCGAACTACAAGAGTGTAGCAAACAGCGCTACGGTTTATGTGGATGGCTGTAGCCGGGGTAATCCAGGACCTTCTGGAATTGGCTATCATATAGTGGGCGCGAATGGAGTGGTTTTGGCTTCGGGTGGGGAGTTCATTGGTTTTGCGACATCGCGAGTGGCGGAGTATTATGCCTTAAAAGTGGGTTGCGAGAAAGCTTTGGAGTTGGGTCTTACATCGGTGAGATTTGTGGGGGATAATTTAATGATGATTAATCAGATGAATGGTGTATACAAAGTGAAGAATCAAGATGTGTTGGCGATTTACCAGGATGTTAAGGTCTTGTTGCAGAATTTTGAGGCTTGCGCTTTTACGCATGTGGCGAGAGAACAAAATACAAAGGCGGACGAGCAAGCGAATTTGGCGGTCGATGCGCATTTTGCGATGTAGACTTTCGGTTGCTTTTAGATTGGATTTATGCTAAAATATGAATGAGCCCGAAAGACAATCGCTTGGGAGTCCAAGAGGAAAGTCCGAGCAGCGCATGGCATGGCAGTCGCTAACGGCGACCGTCCGCGAGGATAGGGAAAGTACCACAGAGACGTATACCGCTAATTTTTATTAGCAAGGGTGAAAAGAGTGAGGTAAGAGCTCACAGTGGTGTATGGTGACATATGCCAAGGGCAAACCCTGCCAGCTGCAAGGAGTGCTAGAAAACCTCAGCCAGAGGATGCACGCTCACCGCTTGAACTGGACAGCAATGTTCAGGTTAGATAGATGATTGTCGATTTCTCGAGAGAGGAATTACAAAACTCGGCTTACTGAAGGCTCAGTTGTGCTCCTAGCTTTGCTGGGAGCACTTTTGCATTTTTACGGATAAAAATAGAACCTACTTTTCGTGGGTTCTATTTTTGTTAAGATTTGATTTATTTCTTGATCAAACCTTTTTTCTTGAGCGTGCGAAGGGTAGAAGTTGCGACATTGACGCGAACTTTTTTACCATCGACAATCAAGGTTTTCTTTTGGACATTTGGTTTGAAGACTTTGCGAGTCTTGCGTTGTGAGAACGAAACATTATGTCCATACATTTTACCTTTGCCACTAATTTCGCAGACTGCCATTATTTAGTCTCCTTCACAGTATTAACGATTGCTTTGAAGGCTTCTGGTTGGCTGACGGCTAATTCGGAAAGAATTTTGCGGTCGATGGTGGTGCCATTTTGTTTGAGGCCAGCCATCAGTTGCGAGTAGGATACACCTAACTCACGAGAGGCGTTATTGATGCGGGTGATCCAAAGCGCGCGTAAATCGCGTTTGCGATTGCGGCGATCACGATAACTGTAGCGTAACGACTTAATAACGCCTTGTTTAGCCAAGCGGAAGCTGCGGGTGCGGTAATGTTGCATCCCTTTGGCAGAGTTTAAAATTTTCTTATGTTTTGCCCGAGCAGGCACACCACGTTTTACTCTCATCCTAAACTCCTAATGCAGTTTTAACGTTTTTAGCAATTTTGCCCTTAATAAAGGCAGCAGTCTTCATGTTGCGCTTGCGGGCTTTAGATTTTTTGGCAAGGATATGGTTGCCATAGGCACGTTCGCGAGCGATCTTACCAGAACCGGTAATCTTGATGCGTTTGGCGGTGCCTTTATGCGTTTTTAACTTTGGCATATAGGTTCCCTTTAGTTAGTGGGGAATTAGCGGTTTCAGTAGTATAGTGCTAATGTTTAATTTTAGCATTACACAAGCACGAGTGCTAATAACCCAGTTAATATTATTGATGTGCGATCGGTTGATCGTGGAAGTAGGAAATTACTTCTTCCGTATGCTGACCGATAGGTTGCGTCCGGCAAATTGGGTTTTACCCTCTTGGATGAACTCACATTCTTCGCCAATGCGAGCAAGAATCTTTTCAAGCATTTCTTGACCGATTTCGCGGTGAGCCATCTCACGACCTCGAAAGATGATCATGATTTTGACACGGTCACCGTCTTCAAGGAAGCTTTTGATTTTGCGGACTTTAATGTTCAAATCGTTGTCGCTGATTTTGAGGCCGACTTTCATCGTTTTGAGCTCAGATTGTTTTTCACGAGCTTTTTTACGATTCTTGGCTTCTTCTTTCATCTTTTGGTATTGATATTTACCCCAATCGATGACTTTGACAACGGGTGGATCGGCACTGGCTGCTATTTCAACTAGGTCGACACCTTGTTCTTTAGCGATCATCTGCGCATCGCGACTCGACATGATGCCAAGCTGCTCTCCATTAGCTCCAATTACGCGGACAGACGGATAACGGATTTCACCGTTGAGTTTTGTGCGTGATGTTTTACTAATGGCTGGCTTCCTTTCGTTAAATAGTTGAACTGGTTTTATTATACCAAAAGCTACACCGGATTGCAAGAGGTATTTAGGGGATAAATAAGTAAAAACGAAAGTTGTTCAGGAGGTTTAGTAATTTGTTCAGGATATATTTTTCGTGTTCACTAAATTTGTTGACGAAAGGCTAGTGCTTCAGCAATTTGTTCAGTTCCTACCTCTGTAGATTGGTCTAAATCTGCGATAGTTTGTGCAACTTTAATAACTTTGAAGTAGGCACGAGCGGAGAGCTTGAGACGATCGGCAGCTTGCTGAAGCAGCTTTTGACCTGAAGAAGTCATTTTAACATAAACAGATATATCTTGAGAAGAGAGATCACCATTGTAGGTATTGGTGCGTCCATAACGAGTATGTTGAAGTGATAAAGCTTGAAGGATATCCTTTTGGGCTTGAGTGTGCTCAGGGAAGGAGTGTGGCGCGTCGTCTGTTACGGGATGAGGTAAGTCGGTTTGTATTTGTGTTTGATTCGTAAAACACCTTGTATTATCTGTTTTATTATTTTCAACATGAACTGATGAGAAATGGTAGCTGGGAACCCTATCTACATGAAGAATAAGATCGATGCGATCTAGAATGGGGCCTGACAGATGTTTGCGATAAGTGTTAATTTGGTGCGTGGTGCAACTACATTCATGATCGGGGTCTCCAAGGTAGCCACAAGGACAAGGATTCATTGTGGCTATGAGTATGAAATTGGCTGGATAACATGTGTGCGCATTGGCACGCGTAATAGTAACCGTGTGATCTTCTAAAGGCTGCCTGAGAGCTTCTAGAACGTTTCTAGGGTATTCTGGTAGTTCGTCGAGGAACAAAATACCGTGATGGGCTAGCGAAATCTCACCAGGAGAAGCATGAATGCCCCCACCAATAATAGAGACGGTGCTGGAGGTATGGTGAGGTGTGCGGAAGGGGCGTCCGGAAATAATCTGGTCTGGCATACCTGATAGAGCGTGAATTTTAGTGATAGATATCTGTTCTTCGGGGGATAGGGGAGGAAGCAGGTTAGCTGCGGTTTTGGCGAGGAGGGTTTTACCGGCGCCAGGAGGCCCAGAAAGTAGTAGATTGTGGTGCCCAGCAACAGCAATGGTGATGGCGCGTTTGGCAAAGTTTTGACCAGTGACGTCGTCAAGTAGTGGTAATCCCGTTAAAGTATTTTTAACAGAAATAGATTGGTCAGAAGTGTTTTTAATATGTTTGACGTCTTTGAGATGGAGGACGAGCTCAATGAGGGTCGAAACACCAATAATGCGAATATTGGGGACGAGCCTGGCTTGTGATAGATTTTCTTTTGGGACAAAAACTTCTGTATAGCCATTTGATTTGGCGGTCTCGATGATATTGATGATGCCTCGTACTGGTTTGATGGAGCCGTCGAGGGAGAGTTCACCAGCAAAGATTTTTCCTGTTACGTCTGATTGCAGAAGCTG
This sequence comes from uncultured Candidatus Saccharibacteria bacterium, assembly GCA_946560015.1. Lineage (GTDB taxonomy): Bacteria > Patescibacteriota > Saccharimonadia > Saccharimonadales > Saccharimonadaceae > Nanosyncoccus. The sequence continues at coordinate 17,578 of CAMNUC010000016.1, forward strand.
TTTAGAGAGGATAAGGATATTGAGTGCAATAGGCAAGTCGAGGTGAGAACCGTCTTTGGCAACTTCGGCGGGTGCGAGATTGATAGTGACCTTCTTGTTAGGGAAGGACAGACCAGCGTTGACAACTGCAGATCTGACGCGTTCTCTGGCTTCGCTGATGGTTTTGTTAGCCATACCAACGATATTGAAGGCTGGCAGGCTTTTGCTGGTATCGCCCTCAATTTCTATAAGTTGACCTTCGTATCCGTAGGGAATGGCAGAATAAACTTTTGCTATCATGTTGATAGTGTAATAGTATTTTTGACAAAACAACAAGCATAACTGATTAGGAATCGTGAAAAGAGGGGTTTTATATCTGTTCGTGTAATTTTGACATTATAAATTTGAACAATAATTTTAAGTTCAGAATTAGCTTACGGTTACAAGAATTAATCATGGGCATGATAGTTGGGCTTAGTAATTGTTTGACTTCTGTTTGAGTAATTTTTATGTTTACAGATGGGAACAGTAGTAAAAATATCTTGCTTCTTTGAAACGTCTATGCTATACTGAAGATAGTTGGGGCTGACAAAGCTTAGACGAATCATTAACAGATACCAAGCACGACGAGTGATACCGTAAGTATTGAATAAGTGAAAATAACACTGCAAAACGGGTGCTTTATGCGCCTGTTTACGCCTAGTTTATATTTTTAGGCTGGTCTGACGTTTAGTCTCCGTAGACGTCGGATTATTAGATTACGGTGATAAGGTAGGGGTGTGATCGCCCTTTACTCGAAAATTTAGATTGGAGCACTTACAGTTTTGTTTCTTGCCGCTGTAGGAATATGCTGACGAAACAAGAAACTATGCGTGTAGAATGGTATTATGGAGATTTTTCGGACCCG
>CAMNUC010000017.1 GCA_946560015.1 uncultured Candidatus Saccharibacteria bacterium
ATCGGGTTATGACGTCAAGCGTTTATAATTACTATGCTCTGAAGTATTACGGGAAGCTGGTTTTGACGGATGATGTGATATACAACCCGGATCTTGCACCAACAAATAAAATCTTCCGGAAAACAGTAATCGAAAACAACAATATAAGATTCCCTGAAGGTCATAGGTACGAGGATGCGTACTTCTGTGTGGCATATATGTGTTGCTCTAGGGATGCCTACTACTTAAACAAGCAACTTTATAACTATGTGCGGCGAGAGAATAGTTTTATGTCGACAACTTGGTCAAAAGGACAGGCGGACGTGGCGATTGAACACTTGACGATTGCATTTTTACTATTCGATTTTCTAGAAAAAAAAGAACTACTAGGGCGATATAACCAACTGTTCTGGAGGTTCTTTGAAGCATTTGAGGCGTTCGCAATTAATTATAGTAAATCAAAAAACCGAGTGCGTGAAGTGAAAGCGAAAGCAAGACAATTCATTAGTAGTCACCAAGGGTATTTTGATGCGGCAGGAGCGCAAGAACGAGAAAATATTCAGCGGTTAAGTAATAGAAAACTGCATGTTGATACTGTACGTCTGAAGCGCCTGGTGGTTAAGTTCTTCCCTACTTATAAGCTGGCAGCAGAAAACGTGAATCAAATGCAGAATCTGAAAAAGAAGCAGCAGGAAATAATTGAACAGATTGATAAGTTGACGGATATGTGATGCGCCACTTTAGCATCACGACTCGATGTTGGGCTAGGCGAAATGCTTAAGTCTTTTGCGAAGATTAAGTACAAAATAGGCAATACGTGGGTGCTTAATGATGGTCTTAAGGGCGAGCCAATCTTTTTGGCTGAAGTTTGACTGTTTGAGCAATCCTTCGTCCCAGGCTGAGACTAATTCCCTGCGCCAAGTTTGGTAAAATTCTTTGGCAAGTTTTTTGTCAAGACGTTGGAAGTTCCAGTGGTAGTTGCGGAATTTGGCAGCGTTCATGGTCTCGCCAAACTTTGGAAAGAAACCACGCTCGCAGAGAAAAGTCTCAATCTCAGCATATTCCTCAACAACACAATTGATTTTGCCTGGATTATTAATTGAAGAGCCCTCATTATCAATACGATAATGGACGAAAGCATCGGGTAGCAAAACTGCTTTTTCCGCTAAAGTCCAGACCTTGAAGCTAAAGCTAAGATCTTGATAGGAAGCGCCGGGGGTGGGCAGGAAGTTAATGTTATTGTCAATGAGAAAAGATTTTTTGTAGATGGCTGACCAGATAGCAGGCATAAACTGGAAGACTTCGCGTTTGTCGGAAGGTTTGATGGTTTCTTTTTGAGCAACCTCTGAAGTGCGAAAGTCTTCGGTGAGGCCAGTTTTGGGATTAGTGCGCGTGCGATAAAAATTGGTTTTAACGAGATCGGCATTAGCTTTTTTAGCAGCTTGATACATGATTTTGTAGGCGTTTTCTTCGATCCAGTCGTCGGGCTCAAGAATGCTAACATATTCGCCATGGGCACGTTTTAGGGCTTTGTTCATACTATCGCCGTAGCCAGTGTTTTCTTTGTCAATAATGGCAATACGAGAATCTTTCTTAGCAAAACGTTGCAAGATGGCGAGTGATCCATCAGTGGAACCATCGTTAATGCAAATAATCTCAATGTCTTGCAAACTTTGGCCAACAAGACTAGAAAGACATTGAGCAAGATACTTCTCAACGTTATAGACCGGCACAAGTATAGATAACTTTGGTTGAGCAATCATAAGTTGATTATAACATAAAATTACGTTATAATACAGACATGACAGAGCGAAGCTCACATAATAGAGAGTTAGATTGGGTGGACAAGCTAGTAGCTTGGGGCTGCGACTTGTTGCATTTGACTAAATATCAGGCAATTTTGACACAATTGGCAAAATTTACAATTGCCGGAGTAATAAATACGGCGATTGACTGGGGGATTTTCTTTTCGTTATATAATATCTTTGGATGGAATCCTGTAATCTCACAAGCAATTTCTTTTACAATTGCGACGATTATCAGTTTCTTTATTAACACAATCTGGGTGTTTGATACGACAAAGAAGAAAACGAGGCAGCGTTTGATTATGGAGTTTTTTGTGCTGAATTTGATTGCGCTGGGGATTACAACTGGATTGATTTATCTATTTATCGACATAATGCATATGAATGAGATCTTGGCAAAAATTTTGACGACAGTGATTACGATGATTTACAATTATATTACGCGGAAGTTGACGTTGGAAGACCGGTCGGAAAACCGCAACTACTAACCTTGTGTCTGGAGTAGAACTTCTGTAAAAGCTGGTAAGCGGCTACAGAGCTGAATATTACAAATGGAACCAAGAAAATAGAAACATAGCGCGACATAACTTCTACCAACAGCGAGCTAGCTAGCAACCCACAAAAACATAATGCTAAAAAGAAAGCAAAATAATCTGGTCGGGCTTTGCGTTTTTGGAAGATAAAGCAAAAGAAAGTAAAGGTAAGCACGGCAAACACGGTGAGGTTGATGAGAGCGGAATTGTTGAGAAACCAGTACCAACGTTCAGAACCATCTACGCTAGTGAATTGCTCCTCGAGATTTCTAATGATAGTAATCTCATTACGACAAAAAAGAATTTTGCTCTTGTTGACAAAATGAGCGATGAGCTGCCCTGGGCTCATTTGGCGGTACCGTTCGAAAGCCATGCGCGTAAAATCACTGTTAATCTCGGTTGGCGTCATTTCCCCACCATACAAACGAGGTGACATTAGCTTCCAATCCTCAAGACTCCATCTTCCGTAAGTATCATAATTGGCACCAACAAACAAATTCCAACCCAGAGCACCGTGCCCCACGTCTTCACTATGATAGTGTGGATTGACTATGAGGTAAGAGCGTTCTATCAGCGCACCACTACCAATAAAAACGACAGTAAAAGCCACTAAGCCACTAAGAAGCCAAGCGACATGGTAGTGTTGTGGGCGTTGAATGATTTGCATAATAATAAGAATGGTTAGTGCAATGAAGATAATAGAGAAAACTGGTCGTAGCGAGTTGCCAACTGCGGACAAAATACCACTAGCCACTAAGAGTCCGAGCATCGTTTGATAGTTTTGCCGCATGATGGAGGTGTAGGCTAAATAGATAACATAAAGTACCCAGGCTATAAGCGCGTTGACAACGGTAAGAGCGAGCATCTCTGCACAGAAAATGATGCCTAAAGGATTAAGTAGCCAGAAAATAACTCCTATAGTAGCAATTTTTTCGTTTTGCCAACGCCTGAGCAGCAGGTAAATTGCTAGCGCACCGAGTAAATCAAAGATAATGTTCGGAATTAGAATGGCAAAGTAATTGACGCCAAGAATTTTCATGCATAGTGTTGTGAGTAGGGTGTAGCTGGTAAGCTGAGTATGATACGCCTCATAGACGCCGGTACCCTCGGTCTGAATATGACCGGTTGAGAGAATCTCTTGGGCAGCATAATAGTGTACACCCGTATCGGTACCTGCGTTAGCGGGCTGAAACTCGCCAGCAAACGATATGAAGGCTAATCGACAGATGACGCCCAGGATGATAGCACCAATAAGCACAACGCGTATAAACTTTGGAGACTGCAACCACTTGACTTGACGGTGCTTACTGTAGATTAGACCAAGCGCCGTAGCTATAATGAGCAAGAAGTTAAAGAGAAGAAACTTCGGAGTAGAAATTTCTAGCCCAGAATTAAGTCGGAGCCACAAGATCCACGCAGAAAATAAAAAAGCCACTAGCATCACAAACCAATAGATACACCTTACTGATCGCTGAAGCCTGTCTGAAATTTGGTTAGGCAACTGTTTCTGGGAGGCAAATTTATGATTTGTCATTAATGATCTCCGCGATACTATAACGGGGGCGAGATTTGGCTTCGCTGTAGATTTTGCCGATATACTCACCAATAATACCTAGGAAAAGTGTTTGCATGCCACCCATTAGCCAAATTGAGCAGACAATAAAAGTCCACCCCTCAACGGTTTGGCCTAGCATATTAACTATGATTGAGTATAAGAGAATACCCGTGCTTAAAACAGTGATAAGAAAACCAAGGACCGCAATGATACGCAACGGCTTAACACTAAATGAAGAAATGCCATTCCAGGCAAAATTAAGCATTTTCATAAGTGGATATTTAGACTTACCAGCGAAGCGCTCTTGGCGTTCGTAGTAGACAGTAGATGACTGAAATCCAATGAGTGGGAAGATTCCGCGTAAGAAAAGATTAACTTCGTGATATTTTTCTAGCTCATTAAGCACCTTACGACTAGTTAGGCGATAGTCTGCGTGGTTGAAAATTATATCTACACCCATCAATCGCATAAATTTATAAAATCCTTCTGCAGTAATACGCTTGAACCACGTGTCTTTCTTGCGGGTAGAGCGTACGCCATAGACAATCTCCGAACCATTACGATATTCTGTGAGCATTTGACAAATTACATTGATATCGTCTTGCAAATCAGCATCCATGCTAATGACGACATCGGCGTGATTTTTAGCCTCAATAAGACCGGCTAGAAGTGCGTTTTGATGACCGTAGTTGCGAGATAGAAAAACCCCAGCACAGCGAGAGGATCTTTTGCTAAACTGACGAATGAGCTGGCGGGTCTGGTCAGAACTACCGTCATCTACAAATAAGATTTTACTAGCTTTGGTAATTTTTTTGGATCGGATAAGTTGGCTAATCTTTACCTTAAGCTGTTTGGTAGTTTCTGGTAGAACTTCTTCCTCATTGTAGCAAGGGATAACAATATACAGGGTTGGCGTCGGTTTGCGCATCAGTTAATCTCCACAATTTTGTTAGGATTATTATATCACAGTTTATCTATTGTAAAGTGAAGCAGCTTGCTTTTTTGTGGTGGGTCTGCAATAATGAAGATAAGATGGAGACGGAGTTTTTTGTGGAGTCTTGGCAGAAGTTTCGAAAACTAGAGAATAGAGTGTTAGACTTTTTGATAAAACATTATACGGTGCTTTTAGTGGTGTTTGCAACGGTTTTGGCCGTGACAGTAAGGTGGAAATTCTTAAGTTATGAGTCGAGAGATTTTACAGATTTTCTGTTGCCTTGGTTTACTGCTCTGAAGGAGGGCGGTGGCTTAAGCGCTCTAGCTACTTACAGTGGCGATTATAATGCACCGTATGTGACAATTTTGGCGCTACTATCATATTTGCCTTTCTCGCCTTTAGTACTTATTAAGTTGGTATCAATCATTTTTGATTTTGTATTGGCAGGCGCGGTGGCGTACTTAGTATACACTTTGGTAACTGATAAACAGCATAAAAAGGGGTTGGCGGTATTAGCATACATAATGATCCTATTTCTGCCACAGGTAATGCTAAACGGAGCATTCTGGGGGCAATGCGACGCAATATATGCAAGTTTCTGTGTTTTGGCGTTGACCTTTTTACTGAAAGAGCGATATGCTTTGGCTTTTGTGTTTTTGGGAGTTGCTTTTGCGTTTAAATTGCAATTTATTTTTATCTTGCCAATCTTTATAGTGGTTTATGTAGTAAAGCGCAAGTTTTCTATTCTTAACTTCCTTATTCTACCAATTACAAATATTGTTCTATGTTTACCAGCAATCGTTGCCGGACGACCGTTGTTAGACTGTTTTTTGGTATATTTCCGTCAAACTAAAACCTATGCTGGACAGGTAGTGCTGAATTTTGTCAATTTTTATGGTATTTTTGGCGGCGAGGCGAGGTTTTGGAATGTAGCTGGGGTGATATTGATGCTAATAATATGCGCTGTGGCTTTGTATTGGATTGTGAGGAGCAAGATGCAACTCAGCCAGCAGAAGACTTTAGAATTGACAGTGTGGTTTGTGGTCGTCGTGACGTTTATCTTGCCTGGGATGCACGAGCGCTATCTGTTTGTGGGGGAGATCTTAGCAATTGTTTATTATTTAGCCTACAAACAGCACGGCGTAGTAGCATTGATGATCAATGCTTTTGCGTGGATTACCTATGCTTATTATTTCTCGCCAAATACAAATTTCAACTATCATTATCTGGCACTCATAGAGTTGTTTGTGTTGGTTGCGTTCACCAAAACGGTATTCGTGATGAATAATAACGGTTCCAAAAGAATCACCAATACGCTAGAACGAGGAAGGCTATAAAATGCTTTCTATCATTATTACTGCTCACAATGAAGGATTGATGGCACATCATACCATGCTGAGCATTTTTCGGGCGATTGAAGTAACAAACGAAAAATATGAGATTATCGTTCATGTAGACAAGGGTAACGATGAGACCATAAGGTACTTCTCCAGGTATGCAGATGATAGGAGAATACGGATCCTACAAAATGACTTTGGAGACTTAGGGATGTCGCGCAACTTTGCGATCGAAAAGGCAAAAGGAGAATATATCTCTGTCTTGGATGCTGATGACTTGATCTCAAAGAATTATTTTGTCGAGACGATGCGTATTTTGAGAGGGTCAGATGAAGAAGTTATAGTACACCCGAATTACTGTCTTTCGTTTGAAGACTTGGGGGGTAATTTTGTACTGCAAACACTTGGTGAATCAATTAGTCCAGAGATGGATGCAATTTTGCTGTTTGGTAGACACCGGTGGATCGCTGCAGTAAGTGGACGAAGAGAAACATTCCTCAATACACCATACACAAAAACCGAGAATGGCTTTGGGCACGAAGATTATACGCTAAATATTAAGTTGACTGAACGAGGTGTTTTACATAAAATTGCTAAAGATACAACTTATTTTTACCGGAGGAAAGCGTTTTCATTACTGCAACAAAGTAATAGTCTGCATTATGCCCAACCATATCACGAATTGTTTGAAATAGAAAAATGGCAGCAATTTCGATCTTTAGAGAAGGATACGATCGAGCCCCCAAAGACTTGGTCTCAAAGATTACGTGATGGTTATGTGAAGATACGTAATAATAAGTTTTTTAACTTCTTTATTACTCCCGTAGCTGAGGTGTCAAAGAAGATTACCGGCAAAAGAGTTATTCAGCCAACAGAGATGCAGGTACCAGCAAGTGTACTGGAGGAGTGGATGGAGATCTCAAAAATAGAAAACCAGATGTTTCCTACTGCCGAGATATTAGCGACACGCTTGACGGAATATAACACTGATAAAATAGAAGAATTAAGCCAAGCCTATTATAAAATTTGCAAACAAGTTAAACATAAGCCAGACTTTATCTTTGTGGTGCCGTGGGTAGTCTCCGGAGGTGCTGATAAAGTATTATTGAATTACCTGAACGCTCTGGAAGAGATTCATCCAGATTGGCATGTGGCAGTTATTACAACTAATAATTGTGTCAATGAGTGGGAATACAGGATGCCCCGTAATTCTTTTTTGGTTGAGTTTGGGAAGGCGGCGGGAAATCTAGACCGTTCTGACCGCGATACACTCCTGACAAGAACCTTGATACAATTGCAATGCTCGAGAATTCATGTTATCAATTCAGCGGAGATCTTGGAATGGGTGAGACTACATCAATCGCTGGTGAAAAACCAATTTGATATTTCTGCATCACTGTTTTGTTATGGTATTCTGGCACATACAGACGGTAGAGGCATATGGGACTTTGCCGATCCATATATTACGCGAATTTATGACCTAATAAACGTATTTTACACAGATAATACTGCCGTGATTGACTATTTGGTGAAGAAGGAAGGATTTGATAAAGAAAAGTTTAGAGTGCATTATCAACCGACACCGCAGATTGCGCACCAAGATCATCATTATGCGCAAGAACCAAAAAAATTAAACATCTTGTGGGCGGGAAGAATCTCTGTGCAGAAAAACCCTAAGCTACTAGTACGCATCGCGAAGAGACTCGATCCCGAGAAAGTACATATTGATGCCTATGGTCGTTTCGACGAGATTGAGCGAGACGGGTTTCAGTTCCCTGAAGGCTCTGGTGTATTGAGTTATTGTGGGCCGTTTGATGATTTTAGTAAGCTAGATTTAGATAAGTATGACTTATTCTTGCACACTTCAGTAATTGATGGGATGCCAAATATTGTGTTGGAAGCAGCCTCAGCAGGATTGGTCACGGTGGCTGGGGATGTGGGTGGTATTGGTGACTTCGTAAAGAATAATAAAACTGGATTCTTGATTACTGACGCCGATAACGAGGAGTGCTATGTTGAGGTTATTGATAAGATACAGCAAGATCCTAGTATGTTAAATTCTATGATTAAAGAAGCACAAAAGCTTTTGCATGAGCGTTACGCTTGGGAGCCATTTGTAGAAGATATCAGAGGAGACTTTGTTACTTAAGGCCAGCAAATTTGCAAAGTATCGCCAACGAAACTAAGTTGAGTAGTATCAAATGTATCCCAATCATGGCTAGAACAGTATGCTTGCCATTTTGGGTCAGGGTCTTTGCGGACGAAATAACGTTTGTTCCAAAAATTAAGACTAGTGACGTCAGACCAATAGGTACTAAAAGCGCTAATATTACTGTCGGCTACAGATTTAATGCCATTATAGGCGTAAGTCTTGTTTTGGTCGGAGCTAGGGGTGATATATTTAACCTCGATACCACTGGCGGCTTCGTAAGCAGAGATGAGATTACCAATCTGCTCGGCGCGAAGACGGTCGAGCTCAGCTAAGCTGTAATGGTCGAGAATAATATTATTAAAACCTACAAACTGAATTGAGACAAAACAACAAGTCATAAAAAGGAGGAAGGACTTACTAGGATTAGTGCTCGAGAATTTAGGAGAAGCGTGGAATATTAGAACAACAGAAACGCCAATTATGGTGGCAAACGGATAAACGGCTCGTGGAGCAATCCATACAGAGTCAGGATCGAGGGCTAACTGAGGCACAACGGCGGCTAGAAAAACTACAAGCGCTAAGTAGAAAACTTGGATGCAAGGCAAGATATGAAACTCATGGTGGCGGAAGAGATAAATAAGCCAAGCGACAACAATAATGGCAAAGTACCCCCAGAAAATAATAGGTGGAATAATGTCAAAAATACCAAACATGCGGTCGAGACCACCAGCGACCATTTTGGCAGCTTCGATAATGTTGAGCCCACCGCTAGTGCGCCCATCGGCGAAGAATAACTTGATCATTATAACGTTAATGAGCGGGCCGATTATATAAAGTCCAATACTAATCATGGTGTCTTTAAGAAAGAGTAGCCATTGCTTAGCCTTAGTGACAGTAAGCATAGTGGCAAGAACGATAAAAAGGCCGATAACGCCCTGATACCAAAAAGTAGCAAAAACATTAAGAAGAAGGACTTTGAATAAATCAGTACGTTTGCGATGGTCGAGATAATTGGCATAGCACTGAGCAGAGAGGACGCAGAGCAAGATGCAAAAACACATAATTCCCTTCTCGATAAACAGAAAGTATTCAATGATGAATGGGTTAATTAGGAGAATGATAGGGAGTAGAAATGACCAAAGTTGGTTTGAGATGAAGTTTTTGCGTAATAATTTTTCTAAAAAGTAGAGAGCAAATGTAAGCGAAATGGTGGCAATAATAAAGCAGGCAAAGTTGATTAGGCTAATATTGATGCTAAGTAAGCGTAAAAATGTGTAGATCCCAGCAGTAAAGATACGCCCACATCGTAAAAAATTGTTAGTTATTTCGGAGAAGTCACCCAATGCGTAAGCGTAAGTGTCAGTAGCGAAATCGGGTTTTGAGAATGCACCGAAGAAAATCAATACAATAAGAAAGTATAAGAGTAAACGTTGAATGGATTTTTGGTCATGCAGAGAACTCTTGAAACGCGCATAAAGACTAATCATAATAAAATTATATTACAATCCTGTAGCTATGGAACTAAAAGAATAGCTATTCTTGAGCGGGCGGGTTAACGAATTGCCACTGCTGATGCACGCCGCCGTGAGATTGCCAGATGGTGATATTATTCCCGTTTTGGAAGCCACCATTAAGATCTACAGAGGTGATAGTACGGCAGGAGCTAGTGATGCGATGATAGCTGTCCGTTTCTGGATAGACGTACCACTTAACCGCGCAGGAATTATCATCGGATTGGATCTGGATATTGGTGCTGTTCTTCGCACCTTGATTGGCTAAACCAAGGTAGCGCCCCGTCTGGATATTGCGGAACTTATATGTACCATCAGTGGGGTTATAAATGGCCTGCCATTGCTGATTGGTACCACCGTGCAATTGCCAGACGGCAACATTAGCACCGTCTTGGTTAATGCCGTTAATGACGTCGAAAGACGCTAAATCAGAAGTTTTAGACACAACATTGTATACACCTTCAGGAATTGCCGGAGTAGCAGTACGAAGACGCCATTGCTGGTTAGCACCGCCATGTACCTGCCAGAGAGAAACCCGGGTACCGTTCTTAGCCGATCCATTTAGGTCGAGTATATAGCCGACAGAGCACATAGAATGAATGGAGTAAACGCCCTCGTTTTCGATAATTTGCCATTTTTGAGCACAGCTATTGTTTGTATCCCAAACAGAAATCTTGGTGCCATTCTTAGCGGAACCACCGTTAGCATCGAGGCTTTTCCCAGTGTATGCATTGATGATGGAGTAATAATCACCTACCGCATGATATTGTATTTGCCATTGTTGATGACCTTTGGATGGATATTGTTGCCAGGAGCTTATATTGATACCTTTAGCATCACTACCAGCGTTGACATCAAGAACCTGGTCTGAATCGAGAGCGGAGACAATTTGGTAGACTCCGTCTTGGATAACTGGCCCGGTATACAAACTCCACTTTTGAGCTTTGGAGCCGTTGGCGATGTAAGTTTGGGTCTTGGTGCCATTTATGGGGTTATTGCTGCCAGCATCAAGGACGATGCCGCTAGCACAAGCTGACTCAATAGTGAGATAGTTATCTGCGGTGCGATAGATTTTCCAGTTCTTAGAACAGGTGGTAGATTGGCCAGATAGGATGTCTGTGCCCATACCTGGTTCAGTGGTCTGAGTAATGAGTGGTTGAGCAGTAGAGAGGTTAGTGATCTGATAATAGCCAGTAGATGAATCACGTCGGATAGACCAGCGTTGGGATTGGTCGGTGGTATCTAGGGCGGTGAGATGGGCTTTGGAGCCGGAAAGACCTAGGCTAATGCCAGTATTAGCGGCAGGAACCAAGCTATATTCGCCATCCGGAATGATGAGTAATTCACCATCGACGGCAGCTTGGGTGCTACCGAACCAATCGGTGAAATAGAGATAAAAGTTACGATTGCCATAGGCCGAGCAAGAGTTACCACTACCGTATCCGGCGTTAATCGCGGCAGAATTAGGCTGATATGGCGTATAGCGATACAGCGCAGCAGTAGCGCGATTTTCGATAAGAACCTGTGATCCACCACAGCTCGATGATGGGTGATATCCAATATAAACTTTTCTGCCTTCCGGAAAGCTGACCGAACCGTTGTCTAGAGTATAGCGGAAGAGTTCAGCAGCGCGGTAAACTTGATTTTTGAACCCAGAATATTTACTATCACAAGCTGCGGTATCAGGGCAACCGTAGCCAGTGGCTTTGCTGTAATCAAGCGAATTTGGGACTTTGTCGGTGATAAGGCTGGATTCTTTTTGTAGTAAGACGAGGAGAACTTGTGGATTGATACGATTGTCTTGCGCGGCAGCATAAATGATTTCGGCAGCAGTCATACCGGTACCAATTTCTGAGGCAGTATCACCGAATCGCTCTTGGGCCATGCAGACAAAATGTCCGCTGTAAGGCTCACCTTCCCAGTGCCATTTTATATGAGGATAACGATTACTAAGTTCAAGATATTGATTATAATCACGATTATCACATTTGTTCTTGCTGTCGAGAAAATTTTGAATCTCGGCAACAGTCATAGAGGTGTAATTCCCCATAACAGCGTCGCTAATAATATTGCCGGCTTGGAATTTGGTAGCATCGGCGGCTTGTGAGCTGCGCGAGTTACCAGTGGCAATGAACGAAAAAACTGCGGCCATACAAAAAAGAAATACAACAAAAACTAGGGTGCGTGAGCGATGAAATTCTGATTTGAGGTTCATGAGATATTTGTTCATTTTTTGTGTTCCTGTTTAGTGTTGGTATTTTGTATATTTATAGTTGAATCTCGCTGGTGATAACTCCGCGTTTATTGTCGCCAGTAAGAACGATTTCTACCTGGTAAACGCCAGAAAGACCGGAGGCAGAGAGGTTGAATGGTCCACAGACGGAAGTCTCAATATCCGGCTGAGCAACGGCAGAAGCGGTTCGGATAATGGCGTCGTCGCGCTTGAGGTTGTAGATGCATTGGCCGTCATTCTGGAGGAACTGGTCAATAGTAACCATAGCGTGAATGACTTGGGTTTCTGGATCGAGATCGTTATAATTGATGCGTCCAGTTAGCTCATTGGATAAATTAGGGTTCTCACCTTCGTATTGAGGGGTTTTGTCTTCGGGTTCGTCTGGAGGGGCTTCTGAGCTGCCTTGATCTGGAGTTTGATCGGTGCCTTGGTTACTATTACTATCTGGAGCAGTATACATGGGACTATTCTTAGTGCTGAGATTCATACAGATCAAAATAGTCACAGCAACCACAGTTATCAGCACTATTAGAAAACCAACAACAATGATTGGTCTTTTGTATGGCGGAACGCGGTGTGCAGATGCTGGGGATTTTGACATGATTTTCTCCTTGTATCAGTATAACAAAAAATTAGACAAAAGCAAGTTTAGTCAGTGGGAGTTTCACCAAGATCGACACCAAGGATGTCAGCAGCCTGGCGGAGAATGGCTTGGTCTTCGGGGCTAGCATAGAGCAAGCTATGTTGAAAGAGAGCGGTAGTTTCGGGGTAACTTAGATCAACGATTTCAAGAGAACGTGCAGCACCGGGAACTCTTTTAAGAGCACCCTTTTTCACCAAATTGTCAATATGCTCAGCGACAGCAGATACTGAAGATAAGCCGAGAGCTGCCATAATTTCGCGATAGGTGGGTGATTCGCCCTGACGAGCCGTAAATTCCTTAATAAAATCTATAATAAGCGCTTGTTTTTTAGTCAATTTTACTTTCATATGTTATAATAAATATATCACAAAAAGTTTAATTGGGTAAGCCTAAACGTGATGTTTGGTGCTTGTTCTAGGGTAAAAATAGGGAGAAAATGGCAAGAACTACAATTGATGGGTTGAAAGTTCGTGAACCAAAAGTAGATAATCGCCCAGCAAAGACTGTGCGAAAGGTTTCGCCTGCCATCGACATGATGCGTCCTGCTAAAGGTGCCTCTTCTTCAGAGCAACGTCGTCAGATGTTGAACTCTATTGATACGATTAGACAGAAGAATGCAGCTGCAAGCTCATTTCTTGATCCAGTAGAAACATTTGACTTCGATGCAGAAAATATTTCGAACCATGAGGATATAGAATCTTCGGATTGGTCAGAGTTACTAAATGATGCTGGGGCTAACCATAAAGAAACAGTGCCTAGGAATGATTTTTTGAATAAATGGGATGATGAAGTTGAGAAAGACCTATTAGAAGCGAGCTTGAAGGATGAGCCCGATGAACCGGAGGTTCCGAATAGGCGTAAAGATAAATCTCGTCCACACAAAAAACATCATTTTGGTAGAGTTATTGCGGTTTCTATAATATGTTTGTTGGTTATAGCCGGTGGGGCATTCTACAAGTGGGGCGATGAGTTAATCTCCAGGTTAACTGGCGGTAATTCTGGGCTGTTTGACGCAATTCATTCGATGATTTCTGATGAGGTGCCTTTTTTGGCAGATACGAAAGGCCGCACGAACGTATTAGTGTTTGGTACAGAAGGCTATAGCATGAGTGGCGAGACGGCTTTTGGTGCGCATGATGGTGCACAATTGACGGACTCAATCATGGTGGTAAGTTTTGATCAAAACACAAAAGATGTAGCACTGATGAGCCTGCCACGCGATCTAAAGGTATCTAGGGCATGCTCGGCTGGTAAGATTAACGAGGTGTTTTGGTGTCATAATCAGAGTGGCGATAATGAAGATGCCGGTGCAAAGGCTTTGATGGAACAAGTGGGTGATGTGTTGGGTCTAGACTTTCAGTACTATGCGCATGTGAACTGGGCTTCATTAATCGATATTATTGATACACTGGGCGGTATTACAGTAACATTGGACGAGAATATCGCGGATTATGGCTGGACTAACGCCGTGGCACAGGCTGGTGTACCGATGGAGATCAATGGCGAACAAGCGCTAGGTCTGGCGCGGGCGAGACACGGCACGACAGGTGGAGACTTTACACGCGGGAATACACAACAAAAGATCGTTGAAGGGATTGTAGCAAAGTTGATGCAAAATAGTATTGGCATGGGTGAGGCATTTAACCTTGTGAACATTTTGGGTGATAATTTAAGGACAAACTTTTCTACTGACAATATAAAAGCTGGGGTACGCATGTTAAACGGATTCGATATAGCAAATATTCGGCAAATCCCGCTGATAGACTACACTAATAATATTTATTATGTAAAAACCGCAACAATTAATGACATATCCTATGTAGTTCCATCAGCGGGCGAGCGTGATTATACACAACTTCGCGAATATATTGCTGAGGCCTTGAGCAATAATCCTGCAGATCGCGAACATGCAAAAATCGCAATATACAATGCCAGCGTACAATTCGGGGTAGCGGGGGCAGAACGTGACAAACTAACTAATGAAGGGTATGAGATTATTGGTGTTGGTGATGCGGAGCTAGGCGACTGCGTGAGCGAATATTGTGTATATGTTTCTAGTAAAGAGTTTCCAGCAACACAAGCGGCGTTGGGGGCTCGATACGGCGTAGAGGTCAAGGGTTTCGAAGAGTTACCAAGCGATATCGTACCCGGTGAGGCGAATTTTATCATTGTAATTGGCCTAAACGGTAGCGAAGTATAATATGGTGTGCTACAAAAGGAGCCTTTTAGGCTCCTTTTGAGTTTAAAGAGTTAAATACAAGGTGGCATTAGTCGAGTGACTTTTTCTCGAGGTAGAGTTGGCGCTCTTTCCCTTCGCCTTCGGAGTGCGTGACGATATCGGAATAATCTTGAGCGACTTTGTGGACAACGCGACGATCGGCGGCATTAAGATTAACGATCTTGGTTTTGCCAGTGGCGCGAACTTCACGAATCCATTTCTCGGCTTGCTCGGCAATGCGGTCGGCACGTTGGCGCTTGTAGTCTGCGACGTCGACATTAACACGAGTCAACTCAGCTTCATGACAAGTAAGAGCCATAGAAACAACGTGCTGAAGAGCACGAAGGTTGTTGGCTTCTTTGCCGATAAGGAGAGAGTTCATAGATGTAGATGGAATAGAGAGTTGGATAACTTCGTCATCTAATGTAGAATCTACAGCCACATTGATGCCAAAAAACGACAATAAGTCTTCAAGATATTTAGTGGCAAATCTGATTGATTCATCTTTGTTCATATTTAACTCCTTTTCTTCTTATGACCTTTGCGACTTTTGACAGAAATACGTGTGACATTAACACCCGCCTTGCCATCTTCGCTTTTAGCAGCATTCTTACTTTTGACCCAGCGATCACTTTTGGGTTCGTCAACGACCTGGCCTTCTTCGATCTTTTTGAGGTCGCGGAGGATCTTGCGATCAGCAGATGCTTCCATTTGGTCTTCCCTTTTGCCAAGAATGTATTTTTGTTGAATACCAGTCATTAAATTACTAATGAGATAATAGAACACTAGGGCGCCAGGAAGATTAATCATAAGAAGCAGCATCATCAATGGCATCATGTAGGACATTTGACCGGAGACGATTTGGTTAAGCTCGGTCTGATCTGGCTCTTTACCATCAGCGGCTTCAGCCATAATCTGGCGGAAAGTCTTGCGGTTTTTCTTATTAGTGGGGAGCTGCTGACGAGATATCCAATACTGAGAGAAGGCAGAAGCGAGAGCAAACACCATAATGATACTAGCACTAATCGAGCCAAAGCCGGCTTTGGTATCAAGATCAACTACGCCAAAAAGCTTGGGATGGAAGTCGTAAGATTGCTTATTCTCGGCATCAGCAGGTTGGCCGAGATAGACTTCTTGTTTTTGGATAACATCATCAATACGCTCCATCTGAGCAACTGGTGCATATGCACGAATAGATAAGTTGTCGGTAGGGGTTGGCAAGACCATAACACGAACCGCAGTATATAGCGCAACAAAGATAGGCAGCTGAATAATTAACGTAAGGACAGAACGGAAAGGCTTGATATTGTTACGTTTGTAAAGGTCTAGCATCTGGATAGATTCCATCTGGCGATTGCCGTTACAATTCTTTTTAATTTCGGCAAGCTGGGGCTGAATCTTGCGCATAAGACGAGTTTGATGGAGTTGACGCTTGATGATAGGCCACATAAGAATCTTGACTAAGACGGTAAAAAGAATAATAGCGACACCGAAGTCGCCCACGAGACCATAGATGAGAAATAGAATGTTCGTGATTGGACGAACAATAATCATATCAATAAAAGCAAACATGCCTCTATTATAACATAGCTTCCCTGTCCATACCAGAGGGAGAAGAGGGGTAAGTAAGAATTTAAGGAAAGATTAATGTTGCGCCATAGAAAGACTGCGATCGAACAGAGTAACAATTTCGCGTCGGAGATTAAAGAAAGGCATATCGATTACAGATTTATTGTTGATAACAAATATATAATCTATAGGCTCAGGGTAATCCCCCATTTCGAGACGGATAGCTTCGTAGACGCGGCGACGGATACGATTACGACCGACGGCGGATTTGAGGACTTTTTTAGAAACGACAACGGCGAAACGACGATGATTACGCGAATTGGGTGCAAAAATAAGAGAGAGGGTGGGCGTACGAACGTTTTTACCCTTTTGGTAGGTATGACGAACGCCGCCGCGGGAATGGAATCGGTATTTTTGCGATAGCATAGCTATATTATACACTATTCTGCGTGCTTTGTAGTAACCATCCCCCGGCTTAGCCGGGGGCTTTACGATAGACGGGCGTAGCCCT
>CAMNUC010000018.1 GCA_946560015.1 uncultured Candidatus Saccharibacteria bacterium
CCTTTGCAGTGAAGTTTGGTGATAAGGCAGTAGCAGGACATTATACTACCAATGTGTTACTGTCACTGGCTATACAGCCGGCGGAAGTAGTGAGAGAAGTAGAATATAGTTTGATATACGACGCAAATGGAGGTTCTAATCCTCCAGCAACGCAGACCTATACGGATACGTCTGGAGCCGGAAGCCATATGTTTACAGTGAGTGGGTTTTCTGGCAGTAACAAACCTCAAGGTGGCGGTTGTTCTTATGGATTTTATGGATGGTCAACTACGCAAGACGGGAGCGTAGAATATAAACCTAACGAGACTATTAAGTTGCAAGCTAGTAATCCTTCCCGGACTTTATATGCTGTTTGGGATGGGTCTTTTTGCGTCTAATTAAATTGGGATAAAAGTTTTAGCCCCGTTAATGTTTACAATGACAATAATAGGGCTAATTTCCTGTTTGGCGGATATGTATGGTTGTTTACGGTTTAGTAACGCTTTTAACAAAAGTAAGAGTACGTTTGTTGGCGTGAAAAAATGTTAAAATTAGGTAAACTCTTGCGGTAAAAGGGTGGAGCTGGTGAATTTTATAGGGTATAATATAAGCATGACTAGAAACAAGTTTCTCAGGCTTTGTCTTTTGGGGGCAATGGGGGTTATTGTGGTGCGGTTGTTTTTTATACAGATAGTGCAACATGATGAATGGGTAGAGAAGGCGACGGCGCAACAGATGCGACAGAATGTGTTACCAGCTAAGCGTGGTGAGATCTATATGATGGACGGGAAGGAACCTGTGGCGGTGGTGATGAATGCGACTGTATATACAGTCATCGTAGATCCAATGTTGGCGAATCAAGAAAAACTAGAGGCGGAACTGGGGCCACTGATTAAAGATAAGCAGATAGCTAAGTGGGAAAATGTTTTTGCGGATAGAACGCGTAGGTATTATATTGTAGCGAAAAACGTAGAACGAAAAGCAGCAGAAAAAATTGCCGAAGCTGACTACGCAGGTGTATGGTTACAATCAAATACGAAGCGAGTGTACCCAGAGGGGGAACTGGCAGCAGGTGTGCTAGGCTTTGTGAATGCGGACGGAATTGGGCAATATGGAATAGAAGGCGCGTTGAACGAGGAGCTGTCTGGTACGGATGGAATACTGAAGACGGTGAAGGATATTAATAATGTGGCGCTTTCGATTGGTGATGACAATGTGAAGATTCCGGCGCAAGATGGGGATAATGTAGTGCTGACGGTTGATAAGACTTTGCAGTATAATGTTGAGAAGATTTTGGAGAAGAAGTCGGGGGAACTGGGGTTCAAGAACATGAGTGCGATCGTGATGGATCCGAACTCGGGAGAAGTGCTAGCGATGGCGAATTATCCGAGCTATGACCCGGCAAATTATGGACAAGTAGAAAGCGCGGCTGCATATATTAATCATGTAGTAGAAGACCCATTTGAGCCAGCAAGTGTGTGCAAGACTTTTACTTTTGCGGCGGCGACGGATCTGGGGGTGATGACGCCGGAGAAGATGTTTACGAACTATGGTGAAATTACGATAGATGGATGGCCGATTCGGAATGCGGAGCAAGGATCGTTTTTGCTAGGGCAACAATCAATGCAGACGGCGTTTAACTACTCACTTAACACTGGATCAACGCAGGCGTTACGTTGGATGGGCGGGAGCGAGACGGAGATTACGTCTAGTGCGCGTGAGAAACTGTATAATTATTATTATAATAAGTTTGGGCTAGGACATTATACGGGGATTGAACTGTATGAATCGCCGGGGTATTTGGTGGAGCCGCATGCCGATATGTATGGCTTGGCATCGACCTATGCAAATATGACTTTTGGTCAGAATATGCAGGTAACGATGCTGCAGGTGGCAGCAGCAGTGGCGGCGGTGGTAAATGGCGGGGATTATTATACGCCGACAATAGTGGCAGGAAAAATGGTAAACGGGGAATTTGTAGAAGAAGAGAAGAGCGAACCAAAGCAAGGCATAATTAGTAAGGAGACTAGTGCATTGATGCGGGAAATGCTTTACAACACGCGACGGGCTTGGCGTAATACTGGACTGGATAAGGAAGGGTATTATGTGGGGGGTAAGACTGGCACGGCGCAGGTAATTAAAAACGGAGCGTATTCGATGGATGAGACGCAAGCGACCTATGTGGGTGTGGGTGGTACAGAAGGCGAATTACCAAGCTATGTAATAATGGTGCGCGTGTGGGAAGAGGGGAAGTTGGCTGGCGGACAGGATCATGCTCTGCCGGTGTTTAATGAGCTGAAGACTTTTGTGCAAGATTATCTAAGAATACAACCACGCGCAAAGTAAGCCAGTTGTGGTATAATATATAGTATATGGCAGATACTCTGAATAATGAGACTTTTTATGGGTTGATTTTGGCACTTTCTGCCTTTTTCTTGGCGACGTTTTTGACGCCGATCTATACTTATTTTGCGTACAAGTATAAGTTTTGGAAGAAACAGAAGAAAGAGACTACGACTGGCGAGAGGCTGGAAGTAGTAGCAAAACTACATAAAAAGAAAATTGCGCGACATTTTCCAACAATGGCAGGTGTAATTGGTGTGGTGACGGTATTGGTAGTGACGGTGATTTGTAACCTGAACCGAGAGCAAACTTGGTTGCCGCTAGCAGGGTTTATTGGGGGGAGTATCGTGGGGTTCATTGATGATATTATCAATGTGTTTGGTAGTGGTAAAGGTGCGGCGGGGTTGCGGGCACCGGTGAAGTTTGCAATGATTACGATAGTAGGGATATGGCTAGGGTGGTGGTTTGCTTGCAAGCTAGGCTGGACGACTATCGAGATACCGTATTTTGGACCGCTGGAAGTGGGGGCGGCAGGAATGATGCTGATCTTTGCGTTTGCAGTAGTGGCAACGTCTAATGCGGTGAATATCTCAGATGGTTTAGATGGGCTGGCTGGGGGGCTCGCGATGATTGCCTATGGGGCGTATGCGGTGATTGCATTGTTCCAGGGGCAGTGGATGCTGACTGGGTTTTGTTTGACGGTGGTAGGGTGGTTACTATCATATATATGGTTTAATGTGCCACCAGCGAGGTTTATGATGGGTGATGTGGGGTCGTTTGCGCTAGGGGCAGGGCTCGGCGTAGTGGCGATGATGACGAATGCGTTTTTCTTGCTGCCGATTATTGGGGTGCTATTTGTAGTGGAGGCAGGGTCATCGCTGATACAAATATTTTGGAAGAAAGTATTTCATAAGAAGTTGATGATATCGGCGCCGATACATCATCATCTTGAAGCGAAAGGTTGGGGGGAAGCAAAGATTGTGATGAGATTTTGGGTGATTGCGGGGGTATTTGCGATTGTAGGGATATTTTTGGCAGTGCAGGGTGGAATAGTGAGTGATGAGCGAGTAAAACAGGTGGAAGATTTTGTGCGGGGGGAGAGTGTAAGCGGGATAGAAGCTGATGAATACGGTACGTAAGCATAAAAGCGACAGGATGCTTGGCGCGTTGACGGTGGTGTTGTTGTGTATTGGGCTGATAGTGATTTATGCAATCGGGCCGATGCGGGCAAATGTGATGAATTCGGTTTACGGTAGCAACATGGGAGAAAATGACTTCTTCTTCCAACAGTTGAGGAATGTAATATTATCATTGGTGGTGGTAGTGCTGGCGTATAATTTGCCATATAGATTTATTCGAAAATATGCGAAGTTGGTGATGTTTGGCGGGCTGGCATTGTGTATATTGTTGGCGGTGTTGGCGATGGCGGGGAGTTCAATGGCACGGTGTGAATTGGGGGCGTGTCGTTGGTTTAACCTGGGAGGGTTTAGCTTGCAACCAGCGGAGATACTGAAACTAGGATTGGTGCTGTATTTGGCGCAGCTGATAGCAGAGCGTAAGGAAGAGGGCAAACTGAACAGCATGGATTTTTGGGTGCCGTTTGGTGTGGTAGGTGTGTTGTCATTAGGTCTGGTAGTGGTAGTACAGAAGGACTTGGGTACTGGGATTGCAGTAGCGGCGATTATTTTGGCGATGCTTTTTATGAGTGGGGTGAAGCTAAGATATTTTGCAGGGGTGCTGGTATTGGCTTTGGTGACTGGCGTGGCGTCGATTGTAGTATCACCGCATCGAATGGAGCGAATGATGACTTTTGGGTCGGCGGAGTCGAGTGATGCATATCATATTGAAAATGCAATGATTGCAATAGGTACAGGGGGATTGACCGGAGTGGGGATTGGTAATAGTGTGCAGGCGACGGGATATTTGCCTGAGTCGATTAATGACTCAGTGTTTGCGATTATGGGAGAGACGTTTGGGTTTGTGGGGTTGGTAGTGGTGATAGGATGCTTTACGGTATTGCTAATGAGGCTGCTTAGGACGGCGAATTATTTGGAGGATACGGAAGAGTCCCTGGTAGTGGTGGGGGTGTTTGCATGGGCGACGGCGCATGTAGTGATAAATATTGCTTCAATGACTGGGCTTTTGCCACTCACTGGAATTACGTTGCCACTGCTTAGCTATGGTGGTACTAGTATGTTATTCACGGCGGCGGCGTTAGGGGTAGCTTTGCAGCTATCCTGCTATACAGGTCGTGAGCCACGTAAGGAAAAAGTAGATGTAGCTAGAAACACTAGAACACAGCTAGAAGGAAGGAGAATGAGATGAAGGTACTAGTGGTAGGTGGTGGTTCTGGGGGTCATATTACGCCAGCAGTGGCAGTGGTGCGTGAGCTGATGGAGAAAAACCCGCGGACAAAGGTGGAATTTTGGACGGACAAGAAGTATTACAAGAATGTTGTAAAAATTACAACAGAGATTGGGGTGCGCTGGGGATCACATGCGCAAGAGGAAAATCGGCGAATCCCATATATACGAGTACGGAAGATTTGGGCAGGGAAGTTTCGGCGGTATGCAGGGTGGACGACTAAAGATTGGTTTAGAAACTGGAATATTGTACTGAAAGATTTGGTATTCGGGAATATTGTGGGATTTTTTGGATTTATTGGGGGGATTGTGCAGAGTTTTTGGCGGCTGTTGCTGCCGAGTAAGCGGCCAGATGTGATCTTCTTGAAGGGCGGGTTTGTAGGATTGCCGGTGGGGTTAGTGGCGAAGAAGTTGAAGATTCCATATGTAGTACATGAATCGGATATGGTACCAGGATTAGCAAATCGGGTTTTGATGGAGAATGCGGCGGTAGTGGCGACGGGCTGGGAAGGATTAAAGACTAATAATACGCAGGTGGTGCACGTGGGAGTACCGGTGGCGCCGGAGTTTAAGGTGGTGACGGAGGTACAGCAGAAAGCCTTGAAGAAAGATTTTGGGTTTGACCCGGAAAAACCGCTGGTGGTGGTAACTGGTGGAAGCCAAGGATCGCAGAACATCAATGAAGCGATGAATGTAATCTTGCCAGAGATGTTGAAGTTTGCGAGCGTGGGGTTGGTAGCGGGGCGGAAATACTATGAAGAAGTAGTGGGGCTGAAACGCTATGAGGAATGGGATAGGGCAAAACTAAGATCAAACTTCCGGATGTGGGAATTTAACTCGGCAATGCATGATCTAATGGGGGCGGCAGATGTGATTATTAGTCGGGCGGGGGCAACGACAATTGCAGAGATGTCGGCGCTGAAGAAGGCAGTGATATTGGTGCCGTTTGAACGGCTACCGGGAGCTCATCAGCTTAAGAACGCAGAGAAGTTAAAGGAATTGGGTGCAGTAGTGATGGTGCCGGATGCGGTAATGCAAAAAGACCCGAGCGAGCTGCTAGAGGTAACGCGGCACTTAGTAAGAGCGCCAAAAGAACGTGAACAATTGGCGGATAAATTACATGCAGAAGCAAAGCCGGATGCGGCGGAGAAATTGGCAGAAGTATTGGTAGAAGTAAGTGAGCACAGGCAAGAACATTTGACGCGCATGAGAGAAGAGGCAAAACGGCGTAAGTTGGAGAAGAGGGCGGAGAAGAAGCAGCAGAAAGTAGAACAAGGGGAAGCGAAATTGGAACAGAAGCAGAAGCGCGAGCAGAGAAAAGTCAAGAAGCGAGTGCGCAAGACAAAGAAGTAGGGTAAGGTAATGCGTGGGCAAAAACAAGCAAAACTAAATCGTGGTAGAACGATAGTAGCAGAACGTGAGCAGGTAGAGTCAGAATCGGAGAGGCTGCTGGAGCGAAAAAGAATTCACCGGAAGCGACGGCGGATGATGGTTTTTGCAACGGTGGTGTTGGTGGTGCTGGGTGTGTTGGCATATACGACGGGGCAGAATTTTGTGGAGCAATATAAACCGGGCAATAATAATGTTCAAGCAGAGTACGAGATAAAGGCGGAGATAGTAGATGAGGATAACCGAGGGCAAATATCGATGCGGACAAAGAATTATATTGCGCAGTTAGAGCAGGATTTGCATGATCTAGGCTACACGGTAACGAGAGTGACCTTGCCAACGGGAATGAGTAGGGAATTGTATGTGGATTTGCAAGGGGAAGAGGCTTACTATAAAGTGAACACCGACCGTGACACGGCGGTTACAGCGGAAGATATGGACAGGATGGTGAAATATTTACGCGAACACGAACTCCACCCGCAGTATGTAGACGTGCGGGTGGAGGGGAGAGGGTATTATAAATAGACCGGTGATGTGGTGGTTTTTAGTAACACGAGAATCATTTTAGCAATGGTTTTCATGTTGGATGTGATGTTGAGGGCAGGGCTAATATAACATGCGCTGTACAAATGCCAAAGGCTGTGGTAAAATAAGGGAGTGGTGGGCCGTCGCCAAGTGGTAAGGCACCGGGTTTTGGTCCCGACATTCGCAGGTTCGAATCCTGCCGGCCCAGCCAGGGCAAGCGTCCGTGCTGTGATAGGTACGGGCTTTTGCTTTGGTGCTAAGTCCGAGTAGGTAGAGGACCGGCGGGTTAGGTTGGAATGGGAAATGGTAGTATGGTAGCTGTGCTAGTATGCTATAATAAGCCAACTCGCCAAAGACTTATCATTTTACCCCTGTATTTAGCCACGAGAAAATCGTGGTTTTTTGATTCCACTGGGGCTATTATTTGCTACCGAATAGTTTCTTAACGGTCCCATAGAATCAAAAAGCCAAACTGTTAATCCTAATTACGGATCTTAACAATTTGGGGATAATCGTTCGAAGTTTTTAACTGAGTGATGATGTGTCTATGGAGCCGGACTATGTATTTTGTTTTTGAGTCTTGGGCAGACGGGCACATCTTTACTCTTTCAATAATAGGTTTGTCGTCTCAATGGTTGGCATAGTTTTGTACTATAGTGAGGTTTTTATTTGCCTCCTAGCTAATATTCTCCTCTCTATCTGTGCCTACCATCGAGATGATAAGCCACGCAAACAGAAGGAAAAACACAAATGGAAAAGATTAAAAATTATTTGATTGCAATTTTGGCTGGGCTAGTCGTGATATTGCTTGGAGCAGTAATTGGACTCAAGCGTACTATTAGCCGGCAAGAATACGCAATCGCAAATAACTGTCAATGGACTTGGCAAGGCACTATGTATGGTGACGACCGAGACTATATCTGCAAATAACGAAAGGAGCGAAATGAGTAAGGAAAACGGGAGGGCAGAATGAGTAGGGATTGGGATTCTGTCCGAGAAATGCAAGAAGAAAATGAAACTAATTTACGAACAAAAATAATGAACGATCAGTATTGGCAACAACTAGAAGCGAGGTGTGGGTATGAATGATTTTAAGATGTCTTACTCGGCACTTATCTGTTTTCTAAATAACCCGATTCAGTTTAAGAAACGTTATATTGCTAAGGTTTACGATGACCAGAAGTCGCCGGCACTGGTTGTTGGCTCTGCGATTCATACTATGGTTGAGTATAAGCTCAAGGGTGAGACTCCAGAAGTAGCAATACAGGCTGGACTGGAAGCGATTGAGAATGTTGCCGACTACGAGATTAACTACGGTAAAACTGGTTCACGTCAGAAGATGTTAGACACATATCAGTCATTGACAACTTCCGTCTTGAACGAATTGCCGGACTATCAGAATATTATTGAGGTTGAGGACAAGTTAGACGCAGAAGTATCTATTTCCGGCAAGAAAGTACCAATGACCGGCAAAATCGATTTGGTGCGTGATTTAGGTGATGGTACAATCGAGATTCTTGACTGGAAAAGTGTGACTGCATACTCACCACCAGACGAAGAAAATTATAAATACGTTATTCAAGCCTGGTTTTACGTTTTGCTCGCTGAGCTCAAATACGGCAAGCCAGTGTCACGAGTCGTATTCCAAGAAATCAAGAAAACAATCAATCGTGACGGTTCACCACAAGTTCGAAGCTATGTGCTAACTAGGGAACAGATTTTGGAAGCCAACAACGTCGTTGGTTGTGTAGTGAAAGAGGTCTACGAATATATCTCTGATCCGAATGCAAAATACTTCCCCAACCCATCGGATATGATGAACGGAAGGCAGTCATTTGAGATTTACGCACAACTCCAAGGCGTAATAATTCGAACGGTTCACGCAACCGAAATGCGTGAGAAGTTTTCACCAGTAAATACTGTCGTAGCAGAAAACATCGCCAAAGATGAGGGCACAGAAACTGAACGCATTATGGCAAAATTAGCAGAGTTTGGTATCGGTGGCAAAATCGATGAAGTAGTAAGTAGCCACTCCGTAGAAACCTACAAATTACGGCCTAACCGTGGTGTGGCGATGAGCAAAATTGCGAAACTCGGTGACGACTTAGCTCTTGCCCTCGGCTCGGAGGCGATAAGAATTATCGCTCCGATTTACGGCACGCAGACGGTTGGCATAGAGGTGCCAAAGGGGCAAACTTTCCCGGTCTGCGAAGAGAAAACGCAGGGCACGGTAATTCCAGTCGGAGTAGACACGCAAAACCAAGTCATCTATGATGACGTTGCGAAGATGCCACATATGCTTATTGGCGGTCAGACAGGTTCTGGTAAGTCGGTGTTTATCAGAAACATTATCCTAAGCCTCAAAGGTTGCGATGTCTCGGTAGTAGATTGCAAAATGATTGATTTTGCTGATCTGGACGGCGACCGATGTACAGTTATTACGGAACGAGATGAGGCTTTAGAGCATATCAAACACCTCGTATATCTGATGGATCGGCGATATAAACAACGGGTTAAGAACGGCAAGCACAAAATTTTAATCATTGACGAGTATGCTGACCTCATTATGGGGCTTAGTAAAGATGAACAGAAAGATTTCGAACAGAACCTCTGTCGCTTACTCCAAAAAGCTCGTGCGGCCAATATCAACGTGATTATCGCTACTCAGCGACCGAGTGCTGACATAGTATCGCCGATTATTAAGGCAAACTGTCCTGTTAAGGCTTGCTTGCGTGTGTCAACAGCTAAAAACTCCGAGATCATCATTGATGAAGCTGGCGGCGAAAAGTTGCTCGGCAAAGGCGATATGCTTTATCTCGGATCGGGAAAAATTAAACCGGTGCGACTTCAATGTTTTGCACCGATAGGAGGTGAGCAAAATGACCAGTAGTACGGTAGCTAAACTTTCACCAGATGCTAGAGCCAAGCTTCGCAATCAAACCAAGCAGTATAAAGAGCTTGCAGGTTTTGTTGGTGATTGGGGGCTTCAAGTTGATAAGGAGAAGTTGGTCAAAAATATTCATAAGAACCTTATGGGCGTAGATAGCTTGGGAAGATTGCGACCGTATGAGGATTTAGCATTCTTTCTCATATTTGCCAATCAATATAACCTTAACCCTTTCAAGAAAGAGATTTATGCAACGTATCAGAAAGTGAAAAAAGGTAATCAATGGATTGAGCAGATTACACCAATCACTAGCATCCATGGTCTTAGGAGGTTGGCTCGTCAGTCAAAGAATCCGAGATATGCCTATACTGGCGACGCTGAACTAGTCATTGACGAAAAAGGAATGCCATCTTCAGCAAAGGTCCCAGTGTATGGACTATTTGAGGGTGACACCACACCTATCAAGCTTGGTTCGTATACTGCATATTACGATGAGTTCGTAAAGACTAAAACCGACAAAGATGGTAGTGTGTATGTTACCGGAAAATGGAAAACTGCACCGAAGATGATGCTTACAAAATGCGCCGAGGCTAATGCTATAAGACAATGCTTCGACATTAGTGGTCTCTACATAGAAGAAGAGATCGTTGGTCCCGATGACAAGATTATCGAATTTGGTAGCAATACTAAAGAAGATGAAGATTAATTAAATCTGGTGGCGCTATGTGAGGTTACGGAAAAAACTTTGGTAGCTACCGACACATAGCCGTTTAGACCGTGCCACCAACTCATAGTGGCGGCGACCCACTATAAAGACCGTTCCGTGTTGGCAATCCTGCGTAAGAAAATTGCCTGCCTAGTGCAACCACACTAGTGGAGTCACTATCTCTCCGGTTAAAGATAGCTTTTTCTTGGTTTAGAGTAAAAAACCAAGGGCGCCAATGGTAGGTAGATTAGAAAATGGCATAAACCAGGTAAAGGTAAGTCGTCATAAAGTCCTCTGGTCGGTCTGCCTGCCAAATATGGTTCGGTAGCTCAACGGTAGAGCAATGGGTTTGGCCAGCCTATCATACGAGTTCGATTCTCGTCTGAACAAGAAGCCAGTTGCAAATGGCGACTACCGGGTTTGTCAGCCCGGGATATAGAGGATTAGCTCAAAAGCAGAGCGGTCGTCTTATACACGATTGACGCTGGGGCAGCACCAGCATCCTCTACCAAAATATGCGATGAGTACCACCGTGGGAGACAGCCTAGGAGTCTCGGCCATGGAAGAGTGGTTGTGAGAGGCGGTTTCAGAGTGAACTTTGCCCGATAAATATCTGTCACGGATATGTAAAGGCATTGCTGGACCCCAGATCATACCGGTGCAATTCCGGCTCGTCGTACCATTGTCGCTCTAGCTCAGCGGTTAGAGCATCCGCCTGAAGAACGGAAGGTGCTTGGTTCGACACCGAGGGGCGACACCAAAATGCTGGAATAGCGAAGTAGACAAACGCAGCAGACTGTAAATCTGCCGGCCTCGGCCTACCTAGGTGCAAATCCTAGTTCCAGCACCAAAAAAGGTCGTGTAGTCCAACTGGTAGAGACGACTAGCTCAAAACTAGTTCTGGTCTGAGTTCGAATCTCAGCACGACTACCATCTGCTACCTTAGCCCAACTGGTAGAGGCACATGCCTTAGGAGCATGTCGGTGTCAGTTCGAATCTGACAGGTAGTACCATAATAAGTCAGGATGGAGAAAGTGGTAAACTCGGCAGACTTAAAATCTGCTGTCGTAAGGCGTTGTGGGTTCAAATCCCACTCCTGGCACCAAAAATGCTGCGTTGGCGGAATTGGATCACGCAATAGTTTGCAAAACTATTTTATGTCAGTTCGAGTCTGACACGCAGCTCCAAATATGTGCGATGTGGTCGAAGTTGGTATCGAACGACCAAACTTGCATCTTCGGGTGCAGACGTGGCACGCAGGTTCGAGTCCTGCCATCGCACAATATGACCAAAATCTTATGACTGGGTGGCAGTATTATGTTTCCGCTCACCCAGCCTAGCGAGTTATCAAGTCCCCACGTGCTTGATGACTCGCTAGGGTGCTTCAGAGGTTCGCAGTTGGCCTGGAGCACTCTTTTTAGGTACTAAAAATAAGAGAGGTAAAATGAGCGAAAAGAAGAAAGTAAAACTCCGAATGGGGATACACAACAAAGTCACCCAAGATAGGTGGCAAGCCATCAAAGATGATTGCAATATAGGGTTGCCAATAAGCAAAATCGCAAGTCGCAACTCCGTCAGTGAGACAACCGTTCGCAGGGTGCGTAGAAGCAAGAACTTTTACGAATACCGACTAAATAACGATAGGCTACTTCGTAGGTCTATAGCCGTAATTGAGCCAACTAGTGGAGTCGCTTACGAGGACTATGGACCGAGGCGATTATTTTTTTCTCCGAAAAAGGTTAAGTCTAAAAATATCGAATTTAGTAATAGATTAGACCGAGAAGCTGAGCAAACGGCAGGGTGTTTTGGTGTTGTCCTGCTTGGCGCTATCGGAGTTATTGTGTTAGCCCTAGTAATTGTGTTTATTTTTAGCCTTGTTGGGGGTAAGTAATGAAGTCAAAGTATAGGGTCGTATTCAAAATGGCTGGTGGCACAATTGTTGGCATGAAACAATTCTCTAGCCCAGCAGCAGTCGCATATTACGTATCTCAGTTTCTTCCTCATGGTACGGCGCAAGTCTGCGTAGAGGATTTAGGTACTGGAGATATTGGTACTTATGAGGTTAAGAACCGATTAGTGCCACAAAAAGCGATGTTAGGGCTAAGAGCATTTCTGGGGATTTAACGATGAAAGTATATTTTTACAATTACGATTATAAAACTAGCAAGCATTCGTTGATGTGCCGTGAGGCAACTATCGATGAGAATGGTACTGCACACATCAAAATCACCCCAGTAGAAGTGCTAGAACGCGAAGCTGGTGAGTGGATTAGTGAGAAAATGATGAGTCACGACCTTAAGGCTTGTATTCACGAAACGTTAAAAGAAGAAGTAAGAAAGGAGATGGAGGCTAACCATGACTAACAAGACTATAGAACCAGTATTGCCTACGTCGTCTGAAATAGAAGCAACGCTGAGGATTCTCGAACTAGAAAATAAATTACCACCTGCGTTCAAGAGGCAAACACATACAAAAACGGCTGTCGATTCGGATCGCAGTATTCTCAAGATTATTAATAACTCTTTCGCCGAGTTGTCTCTGCGAGGTAAAGGTCTTTGTCTAGAGCAACTAACAAGAGAATATACAAAAGAGGTAAATTATGGAAGAAATTAAGTTTCAGAAGAAAAGCAGTGGCAAGATTTTTACATTTTTTGAAGGTTGTGAGTCGTTTGTAATTCTTAAGGATGCTGAGGGGCGACAGCATCATATGCGAATTGACGAGTTGGTACGTGATTTTAGTACCGTGGAGGACAGAAATGAGTGAGTTCCGAGCGAGAACTAGATTACGAGGTGAAATACGTTATTATCCGGCAACTTGGATAGCAGATTATTTTAAGTTCCATCAGTATGGCGTGCGTTTTGAAGATGGGCCACACAAAGGCGAAATCCATCATAAAAAAGACTGTGCTATAGCAAAAGATGACGCATATCTGTTAGGGAGGAAATGATATGATTTTCTACACCTCAGACCTACATCTTGGCAATACCAATATTCTTAAATATGAAAATCGTCCATGGGAAACAGCAGAAGAAATGAACGCAGCGCTCATAGACGAATGGAACTTCCGTGTAGTTAAAGACGATGATGTCTATGTGCTGGGTGATTTCTCGTTCAAGGGGGTGTCCGTAACTGCCGAATTTCTCGAGCAACTTAATGGACATATTCACCTAATTCGTGGCAATCATGATGCTTTTATGAGTCGAGATAGTTTCCGATATTTAGAACTCGTTAAGCATCATTGGGTGGTGGACGAAGGGTGGTACAAGAAAATTAACGATAATGGTCGTGAAGTCATACTTTGTCATTTTCCCATCATGTATTGGGACGGTATGGACGACCGAGGTTCGTACCATCTTTATGGCCACATGCACAGTAGACCCAATAAACAGCACCCACATAAAAACGCTTTTAATGTTGGGGTAGACGTGAACAGTTATTGTCCAGTAACACTAGATGAATTATTAGCAAGGAGAGAAAGCAAATAATGACTAGGCCAGAAGAAATCCTGCAAGAAAAAGTTGCCAAGTATTTAGTCTGTAACTATCCGAACATTCTATTTCACTCAGATTATGGGTCTGGTGCCAAACTTGGTAAGGGTCAGGCAGCTAAGCAGAAGCGACAAAACGGTGGGCGAAGAGCATGGCCAGATATGTTTATCGCACAACCGTCTACAGATGGAGAAATGAAATTCGATCCACATCCAAGACCAATTAACGACGATGGGATTGCCTTATCAATGGTGGTCACTCTCCCAAGAGTATATGCTGGGTTGTTCCTTGAACTTAAAAAAGAGGGCGAAGCTTTATTCCCTGGACCGAGAGCACAGAAACGATTTAGGTCTAAAGACGGGCTAGAGTATAGAACCCAGCACTTTATGGAACAGGCTGATGTACTTTACGCCTTAAGGCAACGTGGCTATTATGCTGTTTTTGCTATCGGTTTTGAGGAAGCGATTAGCTATATAACGGCATATCTGGGCGAGCCACCAAAACAAGAAATAGAATTTTAAGGAGAAATAAATGCCACTACTTAACTACACAACCAAAATATCCACCGACAAAACTGTTGGTGAAATCCAAAAGATGCTCGCTAGAGCCGGTGCACGTGCCATATTATCCGAATACGATAATGACGGTAGCATATCGTCTGTAAGCTTCAAAATGCTCGTAAATGACTCCGAGATTGGCTTTAGGCTGCCTATTAAGCCTAGCCGGGTTCTGGCTGTTCTAAGAACCCAAAGAGGAGTAGAGCCACGTTATAAGACGGAGGAACATGCCAGACGTGTGGCTTGGAGAATCGTAAAAGACTGGGTAGAGGCACAACTGGCAATTATAGAAACTAAGATGGTGAAAGCAGATCAGGTATTTCTGCCATATGCTATCACGCCGAACGGTGAGACATTATATGAAACGATCATGAACGGAAAACTATTGAATGAAGGAGAGAAATGAAGATTTTTATTAGCCAGCCAATGGACGGCAAAAATGAGATTCAACTCGGCGAACAACAACTAGAGGTAGCAGAGTGGCTCCAGCGATATTTTGGAGATGGAACTGAGGTTGTAAATGCATATGTGAAAGCAGAGGCACCAGCAAGCCTACACGATGGACAAATAGGACTATGGTATATGGCTCAATCTATTAAAGTTATGTCAGAGTGCGATGCTATTGTTCTTGTTGGCGATTGGCTACATAGTCGTGGGTGCCAGATAGAGCGTAAGCTAGCTGAAGCATATGGTTTACCTATTATTGTGAAGGAGACACCTAATGCTTAAGGTTCTAGAATTATTTGCTGGCATCGGTGCTTGCTCTAAAGTCCTTGCCAATCTTGGTATTGAGCATGAAATCGTTGATGCTGTGGAGATCGACAGGTTTGCCATCAAAAGCTTCAACGCTATTCATGGCACGAATTTCGAAGCGCAAGATATTAGTAAGTGGAGCAAACAATGGTATTGCCTTAGCTGTCATAAACTAGTCAGGGATAACGAAGTTGGTACCTTTGAGCAAGATGAACATATGGACTTCATTCATAAAACTTGTGGGCATTTATTGAATGACGCTTGTGGCAACGTAGACCTCGTAATGCACGGATCGCCTTGTCAGGACTTCAGTTTTGCCGGTAAACAGGCAGGTGGGGATGAGGGTAGTGGAACACGCTCAAGTTTGATGTATGAGTCAATTCGTATTATCTCTAGGCTTCAACCCAAATACGTTATTTGGGAAAATGTAAAAGCTGTGCTTTCTAAGAAACACGTCCACAACTTGCAGAACTACTTGAACCAAATGACTGAACTAGGGTATGAAAGCCATTATCAAGTTCTGAATGCTAAAGACTTTGGTATACCCCAGAATCGTGAACGAGTTTTTGTAGTTAGCATTAGGTATGACGTTGCTACTAATTTTAGATTCCCAGAGCCCGCCCCTCTTGCCAAACGTCTTAAAGACATTCTCGAGCCAGAGGTGGACGAAAAATACTATTTATCTGATGAGAAAATTCAGCATATGAATACGACTAACTGGGAGTTGGATAAACTAGAGAATGTAAGAACCCAAGACGAGGTAGGCAGAACGCTTAGGGCAACTAACTATAAAAACCCTCAATGTGTACGAGTGGGTGGGCTATATGACACGAAGGAGAGCAGGCATCAAGCAGGGTCCGTATATTCACCGGAAGGTATCGCTGCAACACTGGATACTATGGGTGGAGGTAATCGGGAACCGATGATAGTTGCGATGCGTGGTCGCAACCCAGAGAACCCCTCTGACCGTACTAGTGGAGTATTGACTAAGCAAAGACTAGAGGTAAACAATAAGGGCGTCAGTAATACTATTACTAGTGTACAAAAAGACAACCTTGTTGCGACCATTATTGATGATACACAAGGATTTGATGGAATTAGAAAATATAACAAATACGCACCAACCTTACGAAGTAGCAGAAGTGGGCTAAAAACTGTCGATAGCCATTTTAGAATACGCAAACTTACTCCAGAAGAATGTTGGCGACTGATGGGTTTTAGTGATGAGGATTTTGAGAAGGCTAGCAGGGTAAACTCAAATACACAACTCTATAAGCAAGCTGGTAATAGCATTGTAGTGCCAGTCTTAGAAGCAATACTAAAAGAACTACTGAAGGAGAAATAATGGCTAAAGTTCTAGCTATTCCTGACATTCACCTTAAGCCTCGAATGTTCGATCGAGCAGCGGCAATACTTAAATCTGGGCAAGCAGATTTTGCCGTAGTTTTGGGAGATCTAGTCGATGATTGGAACCAAAGTGGCAATATCGAGCTATATGAGAAAACGCTCAATCGAGCAATCGAATTTGTCAAAGAGTTCCCAAAAACATTATGGTGTTATGGCAACCATGACCTATCGTATATTTGGCGAATGCAACAAAGTGGCTATTCATATGTCGCTCAGTATACCTGTGAAAGTGGTCTTAAAAGCCTCTATGCTGCCATCTGTCGCTCCTCAGATCATAACCCTCCGATGGGCGTTATCCAACGAGTTGATGATGT
>CAMNUC010000019.1 GCA_946560015.1 uncultured Candidatus Saccharibacteria bacterium
AACCTCGAGGGTTATTTTATTCTGCCTATAGTGCAATATGTTTGTTTAGCTAACATCCCCCAAACTCCCCTTTAGCTTAATTAACCACAAGATCACCACATTCCACCCCTGTCATATCTTAGTTGAACTTGTACAGGCTATACAAGTTCGATTATATCCGCATCACAAAAAACAGCCTCACGGCTGTTCTCCAATTCTAAAAATGGTGCACCATTTAACTCAAAATTTAAATTTTTATCGCTGGTTAAATGACTTGCCTAACAGTAGTATATCACAAAATGACCATATTGAAAATTTAAACTTTTTAGATGAAGAGATTAAGCGATGGCAAGATATCTTACGCATAGACTATGAAGTATGGCTCAATTTAAGCAAAAACAGTTAGTTAATTTGCTCTATATAAATATTTTTTCTTTTAAACAACTCTAATAACTCTTGCTATGATAGAAATTTGATTAAAGAGAAAAATTATTACGATATAAAAATAAGTAGTTTAGTTTTTATATTACTAATAATACGGATTTTTAAACAGCAGAAGCAAAGCTAAATACCCTACAGAGCACTAATAGGATTCAGTGCAAAATGTGGTATAATATACTTATGGATATGCCAGTTGAAGTAAAAGCAGATGTATCAGAATCGGCAAATAATCTAATGGCTAAGCCTTCAAAATCACTTGGCAATGTGGTAGCAACTGTTATTGACTACTTTCATAATAAATGGCTCTTGCCGATGCAAGAGTACAATATCGTAACCAAGCACAACCTGCAGCAGTTTGAGGAGGATTTAAAAGATAAGGTTAATCAGATTCCTGAGGATAAGCAGGCTGAACCGAGTATAAACATTTGGGGTCAAACAATGGATTCTCTGAAGTGGAATATGGATGACGAGCAAAAGCATATTAGAGATATGTTCATAAATGTTCTTACCTCAGACGTAAATAGCGACACAAAGAGCAAAGTCCAGCCTGCATTTATTGAGATTGTTAAACAAATGAGCCGAGAGGATGCAAAGCTTCTTGCTGATCTCGTTGCTGTTTCTACTATTTTTAACATATATGAAGAGCGAGTTTATATTAGAAAAATCGGTGAGCCTAAACCACAGGAGTATTTTCCGATACGCAGGTACATTTGTGCTTTGTCTGGGCACGAAGAGAAAGACAGTTTGTATGACGGTGATTTTGAGATAAGCCTTGATAACCTAAAACGTTTAGGAATTATAGCTGAGTCAAATGGATATTATGGAGAATGGAAACGTGCAAAGAAGCTTGAGAAAAATGGAGATTGGAGCAAATTTGAGAATGATGAAAGTCGCGAATCCGTTACCGATATTACGCAAAATGGTAGAATGGAAGTCACTGCTTTCGGTAAGCAATTTATTCAGATTTGCCTAAAATAGGCTTTGTTGCTGACCTTGGTATGTTGGGTCATTATCAAATATGCTATCAATATCTTCAAGCTTTGCTAAAATCGCATAGTGTCCAGTAGATGTTCTTCCGATGATTTTCAGTCGTTCAAGTTCCTCTGCGATAGCCATCATTTTACCGTAGCCAATATTTAGCTCAATACCTAGGTTCAAAAAATAGAGCTCTCCTAGCTCTACTGTGATTTTAGCAATGGTCTTAGTTTCATCTTCTCTTTTGTATGGAGTATATTTGCTTACAATCTCCGTGAATCGTCGATTACTAGATATAACGATTCTCCTGTAGTAAGTCATTTTTCTTCATCTTAAATAAATTATATGAAGCAAAGTGGTAGCAATCAAGGTGAATTTTATGGATTACTATGCAAACTTAACAGTTACCACTTGTTGAAGCCTTAAAATCATCTTATAATATATTTTCATTATGATTGTCAACAAAGATTGGAAACCTAACTTTTACAAATACGAGAAAGTCCGTAGGAGTGGTAGATACAATATGATTACGGAAGCGGATAAAGCGATTAAGGTTTGTGGCATAAGTAGCCGAGAATATAGAGATATTATATTGAGCTACGATACTTACAAGGGTTATATTGAGGCGGAGTATGGCACGGTCGATAATTTTATGCGTAGGTATAAGAAATGCGTTTATTAGACTATGAGTGCCAAACTACCTTCTGGGAAGATTTTAGTATAGCTGAGGCATTTGGAGAAGAAGCCATACGGGATACTTACAAACGAGCTAGGGCTGAATGGAAGAATGATAGAATCTATGGAACAGAACTATCTATGGTGCTGAACCATAAGAGTTGGTATTGGTATAAGAAAAATATAGCAATTGGTACACTATATGCAGAGCTTTGGGAAGAATTTGACAATTGGGTGCTTGATAACTGGAAAGGTGAAGATTTGAGCTACTATCTAAAAATTACAGATTAAAGTTCCAAAAGCATTATTTCGTGAGTGGCATTTTGTAGGTATCTAGGGCTTGCTTGAACTCATCAGGGTTAAAACCAATGAAGAATGAGTCTTGCTCCGCTAGGACTTGAAGTAAGGCCTGCAAAGTTCGCTTATCACTTTTGTAAATATCAGTGTACCTAGCAATGAGAGCAGCAATTTCTGGCGATTTGATAACCAGCTTTTCTATATGATTATGAATGTTTTCTAGGTCAGTCATTTACTGTTTTTTGCTCCTCTTTTAATCTTATCGAATGTGAGGTCAGCTTTTGCGTAATATCTTTGGAGTTCACTTCTTCTTTGCTGTAATTGGTTATAATTATATTATTCGTTGATTTATCGATTTAATCAAGGTTAATCGGTTTAGTCCTATTGAGGTACCATACGAAATGGTCTAATTTTCTTCTCTTAAACTCAACTTGCTCGTCGTAGATATTCTTAAGGGTAAGAATTTTATCAATTAAGTTCCAGTAGGCTTCGTAATCGCAAGTTTCTTTCATTTTGGCAATTCTATTTGCTACGGTTCTGGCAATATCAATATCTCTACTTGAAATTATATCAGGAAACAGTTGCTCAAACTCCTCAAAGGTCAAGTAAGCACCGAGGTTTTGCTGTAAGACTGAATCATAAATCGAATAATCATCTTTGCCATAGGTGCAGTAATTATGGTATAGGCAATATTTGCTGAAGAATGACATTAGATTCGCTCCTCGGTCTTTGCTCCATTTAGTAAGCTCGCTCACAAGTGCAATATCTCCCTGTTTTACTCTTTCATCAAAATCTTCTATGGAGATGATTTTTCTGATAAGGTCTGATAAGGTAAATACTTCTCTTACTATGTGCTTACCATTTTGCAGATAATTTTTATTACCCAGAATACGACCGAGATTGGTTGAGTTTGTCATATCAACTAAAGATATCTTCATAGCGATGATTTCTGGGTTTTTGTTTAATGGAAAATTCTTGAAGGCTTTATTAAAGGCATTGTCCTCTGAGTTTTCGTTCAACGAGTAGCGGTCATTGCCGTTTTTGATTATACCCTCAATTTGGTTAAGGCTGTTTGGAGTGATTTCTGATCGCTCTTTTATCACTCGAAGTCCTCTGGGACATAATAACATCCGTATTTAGAGGGTTTATAGCCTGGTTCCGGTTCTCCAGCGAATCCGCAGCCCCAAGATTCAGGTACCTCGCATTTCACGAAGCCATTACCTCGGTCGCAATAATAAACTCCGTTCTCTTTATAAATGTAAGGGTTTCCCCAAATTTTGTTATCAGTTGGTTTTTCTGGCTCTACTGGAGTTGTAGGTTGAGTTGGTGTCGTAGGAGTTGTTGGCTGACTTGGTTGAGTTTGGCTTGTGCTAGGTTTGCTAGGAGTTGTAGTTTGATTACTTGAGGTATTAGGTTTTTGCGTAGTGGAAGTATTGCTATTTGAGGTCTGGTTTTGAGAAGTATTTGGCTTCATTGTTTCTGTTGGCTTTGTAGCATTAGAAGTATCACTCGTTGAGGGATTTTCTTCATTGGTCGGCTCTTGGTTTTGCTCCTCGTTGTCGGACTTTTCGCTAGATTTTTCTTCTTCGCTGTCTTTCGGAGTATCTGCTGGAGTATTAACGGAAATCTCTGTATTTTGGTTATTGTTATTTACGATAATAGCAACAATTCCAGCAGTAGCACCAACTACAACTATTGCAGAAGTAGTAATAACTGGCACTAGGTGACTAGCCACAAACGTTTTGATTTGTGTAAAGAGAGAAAACTTACTCATTTTCTTCTCCCTTATTCTCTATATAGTCCTTGTACTTCTCTCGGAGTTCTTGCCATTGTTCTATTGGGTAATCATAAACTGCATTAAATAATGGCATCCATTTGGCTAATTTTTGCTCCATTGATAGGTCTGCACAACCAAGTACTTCAAAGAAGCCCTTGCTAGGTTCGCATTTTTCTATGCTACCAACAATCGCAGAGATTGCAGGTGCATTATTCTCCTTACAAAAATTCGACACTCTACCAAGATGAGTTCCTACATTTACAGGGATTATCGAGTAGGCACTAACTTTATCAACTAGAGTACTATAAGTGATATTTGCCTTGTAATCTGGCTTTCGCTTATCATTGTGCTCTTTAATCCATTCGATTAAAACATCGAATATTTTGAGGTCATTTTCGTCCGAATATTTGGTTTGCTCAATTTCGCTTATCATATAACCCTTTCTGGTCGCAAGCAACTAAAAAAGCGACCACGTATGAAGTCGCTAGACTTTAACCAGAAGAGTTATTACACTCAAGCTGACACGTGGCCGCTTTTTTATGTAATAACTGCCAAGCCATTTCTGGCATAACTGTTCTGGTTAAAATCTAGCTGTTTTCATTATATCACAAGTACCTATGCTTGACAATACCGATTTATATTATGGCTTTCCACGGTTTTAAGAGGTTTTACAATGGGTATAAGTAGGAAGTGTGATATTTTCGTATGATGGGAGCTAAAGAGGTGATAATCTGGGAACATTGACGATACGAAGATATACTGATATAATTAAAGAATTAAACTATGCCCAATTATTTATCAATTAAAGCTAAACTTGACCCAGACGAACGTTTTCCGCGTTCGAACAAGCTTCAGAAACTATACTCTGACGAGTTATTCAACCCAAAAAGTGATTTCTGGCAAGAAGACTACCCAGATCCAAAAGAGCGAGAATATCATTTTGGCAGATACAAAGAAGCTAGGAGTGTCTGGGATGCAAAAATCTTGGGCTTAATTGAGCATTTTGACAATGACTATCAAATGTTAAATTCAAATGCTGCTCCTCCCTCAATTCAACATAAATACTATGAGCTAACTATAGCTTGGAACGATTATCTAATCGGTAACTTTTTTGAGGCATTAAGGTCCTGTTCGAGAAATAGCATTGAAAAATATGAGGACGAGCTTTTGCAATTTTATACGGAAGTCAACGACTTCAATAAACAGGTCGCACAAGAAATCATCGATTTCGCCAAGCTTAAAGATATTGATATCGTGACTAGCTGTTCCCTAGATGACCCTAAAAGTAAGCATTGGGACATTAAACTTCGCAACAAATTCTGTAATATCAATAGCGGTAATCCTTTTGGATTGAGTCTAACAAGGGACGATATGAAGTGGTTTTTAGGCAAAAGTGATGCCTTACATATTCCGTCTTGCAAAGATTTATATCGTAAAAGAATAGCTCGTAAATCTTATGTGAAAGATAGAGTTATACACTCTTTGCTCAGGCAAGGTTTCAGTTTCACCTCAATAAGGAATGCTTTATGTTATTTTGCTTCACTTATAAACGATCTTTATGATTTCGATAATGAAGATGATTTTAGATATATTGATAGCAAACGTCTAACAAAGAACCAACGACGATGCATTAAGAATTGGTTTTTAGACATCGATAATAATCCAACTAAATTTTGGGAGTTAGTTAAAGGAACTGCTGGTAAGGCTCAAAATGATTACGATGAGTGGATTGAAAATGTTGAAGATGAGCTTTTTGAGATAGCTTGTCTTAATCCCTATGCACTTAACGGTGTAAATTTAGAGCTTACTTTTAATAGGGAGTCCCCGTCTTCTAAAGCTGGTTTTCATTTCTCGCTGCTACAAAAATAGTAAATATAACAATTCTTCTAATATTCACTTTCAAGACTTTAACCCTATGGTTCAATAGGGGTATGCTACTAGGAGATGGCTCAGAACTCCAAATCAAGCTTCATTTTATGCCTCCCTACATAAAGCCTAGTAGCAATAATGAACGTTCATTTTTCCAATATCAACTTTTAAATGGAAAAATAAGTTATGCTAAATCTATTTAAACCAAATACTTTAAATGAACTAATGGTAAAAGAATTTCCTCCTCAACGGTGGCTAGTTGAAAAGTTAATTCCTAGAGAAGGGCTGACAATCCTGTCGGCACGACCATCGGCATACAAAACTTGGCTAATGTTAGAAAGTGCTATTGCGATTGCTAACGGAAGACCTTTGTTTAATCATTTTGAAACAGAGCAGACTGGAGTGCTGATTATCGACGAAGAGAGCAACGAGAACGTGTTGCAGGAGAGATTTAGGTGCTTGAGTGCAGATGATAGCCTGCCCATTTACTATATGTCTCGTACTGAAAGGTTAATGGATGAATCGTATTCTAGGGAAATCATTAGTTTCTGCCAAAGCAATGACATTGGAATCGTGATGTTCGATTCGCTAGTGAGATTACACCATAAAAACGAAAACGATTCTGGAGAAATGTCAATTATCCTTAATCATTTTAAGAGAATCGCAGACGCAGGAATTGCTTGCTTGATTTTATGCCATCATAGGAAGTCTGGAGCTGGTTATAGTTCTGCTGACGAAAGTATTAGAGGCTCTGGAGATTTATTAGCTTCGGTTGACGTGCACTTAGCATTGA
Source organism: uncultured Candidatus Saccharibacteria bacterium (assembly GCA_946560015.1). GTDB lineage: Bacteria > Patescibacteriota > Saccharimonadia > Saccharimonadales > Saccharimonadaceae > Nanosyncoccus. The sequence continues at coordinate 6,807 of CAMNUC010000019.1, forward strand.
ATAGAAAAAGCACATCAAATATAGTTGAGATTATTCAATCTAAAAATCGCTATTGCGAGGAACTTCAACCTTTTTCTGTAACGGTCTCTAATAAGGACGGAAAAACAAGTTTTCAGTATAATGGTAACGTTACGGAGGCAAAAGACGAAAAAGATAGCCAGTTGCGTGATGAAATCTTAGCTTATCTTGCTGATAATCCGGGCATTAACAAAAGCAATCTAGAACGAGCTTTACGTGAGAGAGCAGACGATAAAAAGCCGTCTCAACCTCGTATTGAGAATGCCGTAAGAACTCTAATTGAACTCGGTGAAGTTCGGGCAGTAAGTGGTAGTTTCAAAAATTCTACTTGCCTTTATGTAAATGAGGAAGAAGAGTAATGGGAGTTGAAGTTATACCTATTAGGGACTTTCAGGCTTGGTTTATGAATCTCTATGCGGCATTATCTAACGAGGAACACGCTATCGAATATGCTGATAAGCTATTGATGTGGAATTCAAATATGCTAATTAAGTTCATTGACGCTGATTATATCAAAATTACTTATCGGTTTCTTGAAGGCAGTGGCACTCATCTCGAAGGTCATCTTCCGAACTTTCCCAGCTTAAAACTGAACATTACTTTGGATGAAAGCGATGGATACGATAAAGAATTTTTTATAATGTCGGGATTCACCCTTATACCAAACACATTCACTCCTCTTGATGTTAAGGAATATATAAAATCGCAATGCTTCTTCCATAGCGATGAACAGTTCGATATTGATGATTTTCTTTCTCGACGTACTTTAGTGCTAGTTATTCATAACGGGGTCAGACATTACGATTTTGAGAATATCCTATTTAGTAAGAAGCCACCCGAAGATTACGACGCGGTTCTAAGGCAGGCGAGCGAGACTAAATATCGGAATAGTCTTATTGATCGTCATTGTAAAGAAGTGAAATCTCTGCTTAATGAGGTATTAAATGAATGCGGAGAAAACTGATGAAAAAAGAGCCCTAGAAGATTCACTTTATGACCTCGCTATATTCACCTATAATATTTTTATAAAGTCAAATAACATTATGTAATATAAAGAAAGGAGTTTATATGAACAAAGGAGACTGGGCTATCGCTTGTTGTCGAGTCTCTAGCGATGAACAACTGAAGAATAACAGTCTAAAGCGTCAAAGCGAATCGGTAAAGGCTTCTGCGAAGCAACTTGGTGTATATGTGCCGAAAGACGGTATTTGGTCTGGTAGTGTCTCAAGCAAAAGAGGAACAAATATTGGTCGTAAAGATATCGCAGAGATGTTGGACTATTGTAAGAAGCACAAACGAGTGAAATATCTCATCGTAGATGAGCCCGACAGATTTATGCGGTCAATTCAAGAAGCCTTTTACTATGAAGTAGAATTTGGCAAATTAGGTGTTACAGTGTGGTATGCTTGCGATAATCAGCTTAATACTGGCGATATGACATCCAAAATGATGCGTTTTATGAAGTATTTTGTCGCTGAGGGTAGCAATGAAGAAAGGCAAAGAAAATCTATAAATGGAGATACTACTGCAGTCCTAGAAGGTCGTTATCCATCTCATCCTAAGTTAGGCTATATGCCAGGAGACAGACCTGCTGTGCATAAGGTTGAGCCAGTTATAGGAGAATTTATGAGGAGCGTCCTGAACAGGTTGAGCAATGGGCTAATTGGGCTATCTGAGTCTTTGGCAGAGTTTAACAATTTAAGTGTAGTTAAAAATGGCAAGCACTGTAAATACCAGTTAGATAAATGGAGAAAAATCGTCACAGACCCTTACTATTGTGGCATTATTGAAATCAATAAGCAGGTCAAAGCAAGGTGTGAGCAAGGCTTACACGAACCATTGATTACAAAAGAGCAACACGAACGAATTAAAGAAATCGTGTTTAATAAGAAGAAAACTCAAGTTGGTCCGAAGCCAGGAGGCAATCCATTTTTTCCATTAAACAAAATTACCTTATGCGAGAAGTGCTATCACGAGGAAGAATTACGAGGCAGAACAGGCTTTAAAAATAGAGGTAAATTTGTTGGCTTCAAAGTCAAGAACAAGCAGAATCGTGAATATGGCTATTACAGGTGTAGGCTATGTGGCTGTAGCATCAAACGAGATATACTCCACAAAGACTTCGCTGGTATATTAAACGGTCTGGAATTCACCGAGGAGAGCAGGAGAGTCTTTGTAGAACAGTTAAAAAGGGTTTGGGCATTAGAATCTTCTACTGGCGAGCAAAAGCTGGTTCAATTAAACGCTCAGTTAAGACAAGTGCGAAAGCAAAAGAATGAGCTAGTAGATAAATTGAGTGCAGTATCAAGCTCCTATGTCATCGCAGAGATAGAAAAGAGCATTGAACGTAAGGTCGAAGAAATCAATGACCTTGAGAATCAAATTGAAACTATTGCGAACGCAGACAATAAGGGCAGGGAGAAGTTTATAAAGTTTGCTTTGGAGTTTATAGATAATCTCGGAACTAACTTTTGGAGTCTTACCCCTGAAGAAGTGAGAAAATTTAAATTATTGGCATTTCCTGACGGATTTTTTATTAACGAAGAAAAAATAATTAAAATTCGCAAAATCAGTCCATTTTTAAGATATAAAGCCACCAAAAAAGGCCTTCCAGAGCCTGAAAAACCTTTTATGGTGCGAGCTAAGAGACTCTAACTCTCGACCTCTTCCTTGGCAAGGAAGCGCTCTAAACAACTGAGCTAAGCTCGCACATACTGGCGGATCCGACGAGACTCGAACTCGCGACCTCTGCCGTGACAGGGCAGCGCTCTAACCAACTGAGCTACGAATCCACCTATCACCCATTATAACGCACTCCCCCTAAAATTGCAAGCAGAAAATTAGCCTAAGCACCACCCCCGCCCAGACTAATCTTCCCTTCTATCATTTACTCCGTAATCGCATCAACATTGCGCATGAAAATCGCGTCGTCCACAATCCCCACAATTGCCGCTGCGATCATCACCCAACCAACTAGAGTCAACACTGCGCCCACACTAATAATCATATATACGCCTAGCGCCAACATTACTAGCGAAAGCAGCAACACGTAGAACCATTCCTTCACGTTCGCCGCGTGTAGTTTGATTGCAGTATTCATACGCACTAAAGCGCCATAAATCATCCAAGCCCCCACCACGATGCCAATCGCACCGCTCAGCTGTTCCCATAGCACTACCGCAATAATCCCAAACACCAGCGCCACTATACCGTAAAGCAGGTCATTATTATAAAAATCGTATTTACCATGCACCGCAAAGTAATTAATAATGTGATAAACCCCCTTTACAATCAAGAAAATCCCTACCACGTAGAAAATCACCTTCAAGATTCCCTCTGGATTCAAGATTAATAGTGCTCCCAGTATACCGATGACCACCGATTCCAAAATCGCCATCCAGCCTGCGCTTTTAGCTCGCTTCAATACCGGCTCAATCATTTCTTGAGACGGACTCTTCGCCCGCGACGAAGCCTTAGTCGAAGCGGTCTTACGGCTCGACGTCTTCTTCTTCGACGTAGTTTTTGTTGCCATTTTTTGCCTCCTAATTTGTATAGAATAATTTTATACTTATCCTTATTATACTATAATTTCTCAAAAAGAAAGCAGTTTTCTAAAAGTCATCGCTGCTAACACTAGTAAATCTGGCGGCTTTTCTCCGCAACCACCCATCTTGTGCTATAATATATTTATCAGCGGGTATCGTATAACGGCTATTATGTATCCTTCCCAAGGATGAGACGAGGGTCCGACTCCCTCTACCCGCACCAGAAATTTGCATTTAACAAACTCCCCGGCTAACCCAGGGAGTTTTAGAAGCGCTATGAAATAAATCCTACAATCTCGCCATTCACCAACATAACCTGATTGCTACCAGTTACGTCAAAATACAGCATATTCCTCATCAACTGCTTTTCCGGCGTATGATTTTACCAGAAACACTGCCCAGACCCATCTGTAAAAACCCGGCACACTCTCGTGCAAACCCGTAACTTTGACCCGCACCATGTCACCAGGACGATAACGATGCTGACCCTGCTCTACGTGAACTACCAGCGTGTAGTGCGAAGCATACAAACGGGTCTCCGTTTCATCTACCGAGAAAACAGATGACTCTATATAAGGCTGGCGCATTAACCGCTCCAACAAAGCCTGATGTTCCTTCGCCACAGTACGTATGAAGATCTCTTGATAATATCTTGTTGTATCGCAATTAATCGGCTGATAAAGCTCGTGGCTGGGCACACCTGGTGTATCATCATAGTTGTCTAAAGATAAATAGTACAGGTGATGCGTTCTAACCCGACGCATCTCTCTGTTAAACTCCAGAATCGAATGCCCCGGGAATCCCGTCATTAAATTACTAATCAGGAACTTATCTTGCAAAGCATCCAAAAACCGTAAGTCCTCCATCGCCAAAATCTGCTCCAACAAAGTTCGGAGGCTAGTGCCAATATCAATACCATACTCGGTAGAATTCTCAGCCGTCAGCACAATAGTGCGAATACCTCGCTCAAGTGCTTGCCGAACAAGATCAAGCACTTCCTCCATCGGACGGCTGGTCAAACGCATATAGTCTAGATAATGCACTTTGCAGAAAGAACAACGACAATTACAACCTTGAGCAATGTTTATCGTAGCTGCACCACCCATGACCACTGGCGCCAGAACCGACTGATCGTCCTTCCCTAAAAAATCAGCTAATACAGCAGCTTCCTCTTGATGGTGATAAATGGCGTCAGCAAAGCTCAGATCCATCACCGAAATTCATCCATCACCGAAATTTCACCTTTAAAAACCGCCGGTCTCCCGGCGGTTAAGTTAATCAAGGGTTAGTCTTGTTCCTCCATTCCTGCCAATTCTTCAGCAGCGGGTCCCTACCTTCCGCAAACGTCTGCGCCACGGCATCCATCACCTTCACGCACAGCGGATCATCCTCTGCGAGCTGCTTTCGCACCATCTGCACCGACTTCTGCAGTCGCACATCTTCCGCCCGCAAACACGCCAGTGCCTGCGCCATCGGTGTCAGCATCTCGGCCGGCCAGATCTGCCCCCAGCAGCAAAAGCTCATCGCGTACCGCCACACATCGCCGTTTAGTACCAACGCCATGCGCTGGTCCGCATCCACCAAACCGTAGATCCTTTTGTCAAAATAAAGTCCGCTTCTCAGCTCCGCACCATCAAACTTTGCGTGCCTCAAAAATCCGTCTCTCGGCTCCATATTTTCTCGGTAATGCAAAGCCTCCCACGCCGCCGAATAAACCTCATCTCGGCTCTTCAGTGTCGTTCTCAATCCTACTACCATCACCGGATCCGAATATTCGCCTTTCGCAAGTTCACGCCAAGACAACCGCTCATGCCTGATGCCAGGCATGCTGCAGGGCCCTTCTCTCAAATCCGCCAGCAAATTCGTCAGCTTCAAATCGCCGAGCCAGTCCGCCATCCGGCTGCAGATTATCAGCGAACCATAAGCCGGCGCACACGGCACCTCAGGCACATTGTCCAAATAGGTCAATGCTAAGTTCATCAGCACCTCCAGTTCCAGCCGGTTCAACATGCCGTCTTCATAATCCTCCGCGAAGCCCATCCGCACGTTCGTCAGCGCCGTCGGCTCGTTTATCACTCGCGCAATCCGCCCCGCAAAGCCGCTCAGTTCCTCTGCGCACGTCCAGTCTTCTCTGTACATTTCCGTCATTTTCATTACCCCCATCATTCAGCGTACGTCATTCACCTCTGGAAAAACAACTTCAACTCGCCCGCACCATTCGCTGACTCATGCCACTCTCGCCACTTTCGCATCACCGGCGTCGGATACATAGAAAACATCTTTCGCACATGCCCGATCGCCTTCGCATTCAAACTCGTCGTTTTGCGGGCGCCCAGGTTGATCTGGCTCTGCACAATCCCTACCGACTCTTGCAGTACCGCGTCTTCCACACCCAGCTTCGCCAAAGCTTCCGCCACCGCATGCATCACGGTCGAATGTGTGGTATCATCATCACACCTTCCTACCAGGCAGCACCCGAACAAAAACCTTCCATGTGTGGTATTGAGCACCAGCACGTTTAAGGGACCGTTCCGGTAGATACCATTCATTCCAAACGCCCCATCTTCTGTCGCAATACCGTTACTATACCCGAAGCACCTCATTGCCTCTTCCGGCCACCCCAAGATTGCGTCAATGGCCATCTCCGCCATCTCTACACATGTCTTACCATTTTTCTTCTGAAAGGCTTCCTCCGTGCCCTCATTTCGTACTGCCGCCCGCAGGATACATTCCGCTTCTCCATCGCGCGGCTGACCATCCAGGATACAAACTCCACTCACATCAGGCACCGCCAAATTATCCAATGTCCTCCGAATCACCTCCAGAACTACACTGATTTCCTGTGCATACAACAAGTCAGACCTCGGGTTCACCTCCAACTCCAGAATGCTAAATTCCACGCCAGCAGGAGAGAAGCCAAGATCTTTGTTTCTGCTGTTCAACTTACAAAACTCCCTTCAATTTTAAGATACTTGGGCGCTCAAAAACATACCCAAACCAACGGCACAAAGCCGCCTACTCTCATCCTAGCACAAAAATACCATATTGTCAATAGCATAAGCACTATACCACTCTCCTCCAGATCGTGCTATAATATCTACGAACGGAGAAATATTATGCCCAAAAGACAATACTACATCCCCCACGATTTTTACAACATGAAAAGTGATGACGAACTCACCATCTTGCCACACTTCAAAACTCACCAACATACCCTAGAGAGTGCCTGCGGGCCCAATGCTCTTCTGATGGCTATGCGCTACCTCGGCGACGACGAACTCACCGAGTCTGACCTCTTCGATGCCGTCCACTGTCGTACCAACATTGGCACCCGCCTCGACGACATCGTCAATTTCCTACGCTCTCGTAATTACAACCTAGAAACCAGCATCGACCACCCCAAAGATATCAAAGGTCTTTGCTTTAGCACTATGGAAGATTTTCGCGATTTCGTCATCAAAAACCTTCGTCAAGGCTACCCTATTATCGTAGAAACTATCTTCTTTGGCGGACATTATCAAGTCATCATTGGCTACGATCAACGCAGCACAGAAGGCTTCCATGAAGATATGCTTATTCTCGCCGACTCCTCCGATTATGGTGACGGCAAAATCGACGGCTACGAATACTGCAACGCTTTCAAATTCTACACCATGTGGTTTGACGACCGCTACCTCCCCATCGAACACCGCCAGCAACCCTACATCGTCCTCAAAGAACGCAAATAGCTCAGCACAGGCACCATAGTCGCGCTATCTAAACATCAGCCCTAAGCCTTAAGCACTCACCTCGTGTCATTATGTGTATCATCCACTAAGCTGCATCGCAACTCAAAATCCCCCTACTTACAGCTATTCCCTCTTCCATACTCAATAGTATACTCACTAAATGGAAACCCCTGCTCAATCGTATATCCATAAATCGTAATGTAATTTTTCTGATCAAAATACACCTTCGTATCATCTGCGCATTCATGCACAATATAATGCTCCGCTAGGATCTTCTCCATCTCCTGCTCCAGCGCCCAACCACTCCTCACACTCTGAAATTTTGCCACATAAGCCCCTTCTTCACCTTCAAACATCGAAAAACTTGGTACCACCAGTGGCGCAGTCAAATTCGGATCAGTATATTCCACGCTTCCCAGTGGCAAAAACATCACTCCGGCTACCACTATTACCACAATCACCAACAATAGTTTTATTAGCTTAAACATCACCCTCATCTCCATCAAGATCAATATATGCTTCTACTTTATCCGTTGCATACAAATTCGCCACCATCTTATCAAACTCCGAGAACACAATTTTCAGCGACCCGTAGTTCACCTCCGAATTTGTTTTATCTACTAATTTTACGTAGTAATACCCATCCCCATTACTCGATAGAAACCGTTCACTCACCTGCCCAGCCTCCAGCGTCATCGCTACCGTCGAACGCCCACCATCTACATTCATATTGTCTACTAAGCGCCCAGTCTCCTCATAATCCACACCTTCAATACTATCTGCCGTCTTTCGCAAGTCATTATCATTCTCTTTCAAAAGCCGTTCTACTTCATCCGCCTGTGCCAGCGCCGTCTCGTCTACGGCCTGCGCTACCTTCGCCTTCATCAGCGTCAAATACAACATCCGCCGATACTCTGCCTTGCTCATCCCAAAATTATCTCGCAAGATTTTCAAAAAACCTTCCTCACTCCGCTCAACCCCACCCACCTTGCGATGCTCATCAAAAGCTTTGTCTACCTCGATCTCGCTTACGGTAATCCCCCGCTCCTCTCCCAACTTCGCCGCATAGGTATACTCCACTGCCGAGTATAATGCCGCCTTCTTATAATTCCGGCGCACCGCCTCATCATCTTCACTATTCCCCAGTTGCCCACCCTGCTGCTCTGCTGTCATCAAATTACTTCGGTAAATCATCAAATAATCACTATATCGCACTTTTGCGCCATCCACCTCCGCTACTGGCACTGGTATCACTTGCGTCACCCGATAAATCATGTCACCAGTATCCTGTAATTTGTACAGCATCGCCCAGCCCGTCACCACCATCAGCACTAGCGCTATCAATGCCACAATAATCGTGTTAATCATCAATTTGTGCTTCGCATATTGCAACGGATACTTGAACTTTCGCCCGTGTGCCAAAACCTCCTCGCGACGTTCTTCTACTTTTTCGCGCTCAGTTTTGGGCTTTTGCTTGAACAAACTCATATTTATATTATAGCACACCTCCCCAATTTCCCAATAAATATGATATAATAGCCAAAAGAATTCAATAGAAAGGGATTTTAATGGGTAAAGAGAAAGATTTAGTCCAACGCAGCCTAGTCGTCTGCAAGCCAGACGCCGTCCAGCGCGGTATCGTTGGTGAGATCATGCAACGCTTCGAGCGCGTTGGTCTTAAGATTGTTGGTATGAAGATGGTCATGCCTGATGAAGATCAATATCGTGCTCACTATGAAGACATCGGCAAAATGATCACTCGCCGCGGCGAACAAGCCTTCCGCTACAATCTCAGCTACATGATGACCGGCCCAGTCATCGCTATCGTTCTCGAAGGCGTCGAAGCCGTACCACTAGTACGCAAAATTGTCGGCCCTACCGAACCAAAATCCGCCGAAATGGGTACTATTCGTGGTGATTATTCCCACATGAGCTTCGGTTACTCCGATGCTAAAGGCATGGGCGTACCAAATCTCGTCCACGCCAGTGGTAACGCCGAAGAAGCCAAAAAAGAAATCGCCCTTTGGTTCAAACCTGAAGAACTCTACGATTACTCCGATCTCAACGAAAAATACACCCGCTAGACTGCTTCTCTACCAAAAATTACAAAAGTTCCTGCCTTACGCGGGAACTTTTTTATAAGTCCCAAGTTCCGCACACACATCTTCTGGTAGCCTGGGCGGGAGTCGAACCCACAACCTTCTCCTTAGGACGGAGCTGCTCTATCCAATTGAGCTACCAAGCCATAACCATTTTATTATATCACGGAATATAAAAGCTATCGCCTACCCCCATCTTAGCACGCTTACCCATAAATAGCTAGCATAAGAGAAACATGCTATAATATCCTTATGTATATCACAGAGCTCATCGGCGATTACGTCGAACATCTCGAAGTCGAAC